>DATNIU010000145.1:0-14158 GCA_035604275.1 Streptosporangiaceae bacterium
CGCGGGTTGGCGGGCCGGGCAGCAGCTGGGGCGGGCTAGCCTGCGCCGATCCGGGCGAGCAGGTCCCTGGTCTGGCGGGCGATCTCGATGTCTTCGCGTGCCGTGACGACGAGCGCGGCCGTCCTGGATCCCGGCGCGGTGATGTCGGCGTCTGCTCTGGCGGCGGCGTTCCGCTCCGGGTCCACGGCGACGCCGAGAAAGCCCAGGCCAGCCGCGGCGCTGGCCCGGACCGCCGGCTGATGTTCGCCGACTCCTCCGGTGAAGACCAGCGCGTCCATCCCGTTCATCGCGGCGGCCATCGCGGCGATGCCGGCGACCAGCCGGTGCGCGTGCACGGCCAGAGCGAGGCTGGCGGATGGCGCACCACGCTGCGCCGCCGCCGTCACCTCCCTGAGGTCACCGCTGCCGTCTGGCAGGTCCGCCAGCCCAGCTAGGCCGGAACCGTGCTCGAGCCGGTCGGCCAGCTCGGCCAGGGGCACGCGGTCTTGATCGGCCAGCCACATGATCAGCCCGGGGTCAATGCTGCCGCACCTGGTCGCCATCACGAGCCCGTCCAGCGGCGTGAAGCCCATCGTGGTCTCCACACTGCGGCCGTCCTGCACCGCGGCGAGCGACGACCCGGCACCGAGATGACATGTCACCACGCGCAGCCGTGTCGCCTCCTGATTGTCGAGCATCTCCGCGGCGCGGCGGGAGGCATAGCCGTGCGACAGCCCGTGGAAGCCGAATTTGCGCAGGCCGAACCGGTCTCGCCAGGCAGCGGGCAGCGGGTAGGTGGCCGCCTCCGGTGGCAGGGTGGCGTGGAACGCGGTGTCGAAGCAGGCGACCGACGGGACGCCGGGGAATGCGGCGGAGGCGGCCGCGATGCCGGCCAGCGCGCGCGGCTGGTGCAGCGGCGCGAGCGAGGTCAGCTCGGCGATCTGGGCCAGCACGGCGTCGTCGATCAGTGTCGCCGCGGTGAAGGCACTGCCGCCGTGCACCACCCGGTGCCCGATCGCGCCGACCGGCACCCCCGCACTCGCGCCACCGGCACCCGCGCCACCGGCACCGGCACCCGCGCCACCGGCATCCGCGCCACCGGCATCCGCGCCACCCGCGCCCGTCGGCGCGGCCGCAGCTTCGTCGGCCGGTGCCGCTGGGCCCCCGCCACCGCTCAGCCGGCTGAGGAACGCGCGCAACGCGGGCTCGTCGCCCGTGCCGTCCCAGTGCTCGATGTCGCACCGGTCGGTGACCGCCTCGTCAGGTCCGATGACCGAGAGCTTGAGGCTGGATGACCCGGCGTTGACGACCAGGACAGCCTGGCTCCCGGCAGCGGGCGGCGGGCCGGTCGGTCTCCCGGCCTCCCGCGTCATCGCAGCTTCGGCACGTGGATCGCCCGGCCGCCGTGATCTCTGGCCGGGCCGTGGTCGGCATCGTCTGCCTGGTCATGACCCGCGAGCGGCCAGGACCAGTTCGTGATCTCCGGCATGTCCTCGCCGTGGGCCCTGATGTATGCCCAGTGCCTGGCCCGGCTGTCCATCATCAGCTGGCGGAGCCTGGCCGCGCGCGCGTCGAGCCCGGGCACCCGGTCGATCACGTCCATCACGAGGTGGAACCTGTCCATGTCGTTCAGCACCAGCATGTCGAACGGCGTGGTCGTGGTGCCCCGCTCCTTATAGCCGCGGACGTGCAGGTAGTGGTGGCCGGTCCGCCGGTAGGTGAGCCGGTGGATCAGCGTGGGGTAGCCGTGGTACGCGAAGATCACCGGCCGGTCGGGGGTGAACAGCGCGTCGTACTCGGCATCCGGCATTCCGTGCGGGTGCTCGGAAGCGGGCTGAAGCCGCATCAGGTCGACCACGTTGACCACCCTGACCCGCAGGTCGGGCAGGTGCCGGCGCAGGATGTCGGTAGCGGCGAGCACCTCGATGGTCGGCACGTCGCCAGCACAAGCCAGGACCACGTCAGGCTCGACGCCGTCGGCGTCGCTGCTCGCCCATTCGAAGATGCCGGCGCCCCGCGCGCAGTGCAGGATGGCGGCCTCGATGTCCAGCCAGTTCGCCGACGGGGTCTTGCCTGCCACGATCACGTTGACCAGGTTGCGGCTGCGCAGGCAGTGGTCGGCGACGGCGAGCAGGCAGTTGGCGTCCGGCGGCAGGTAGACCCGGATCACCTCGGCCGTCTTGTTCACCACGTGGTCGATGAAGCCGGGGTCCTGGTGGCTGAAGCCGTTGTGGTCCTGCCGCCAGACGTGCGAGGTCAGCAGGTAGTTCAGCGAGGCGACCGGCCGCCGCCAGGGCAGCCCGCGGCTCACCTTCAGCCACTTGACGTACTGGTTCAGCATCGAGTCGACGAGGTGGATGAACGCCTCGTAGCAGGAGAAGAGCCCGTGCCTGCCGGTCAGCAGGTAGCCCTCGAGCCAGCCCTGGCAGGTGTGCTCGGACAGCAGTTCCATCACCCGGCCGTCCGGGGAAAGGTTCTCGTCGACCGGCAGGACCGCCGCCTCCCAGGTCTTGCCGGTGACCTCGATGACGGCGTTCAGCCGGTTGGACTCGGTCTCGTCCGGCCCGACGATCCTGAAATTGCGCAGGGCCAGATTGCGGCGCATGACGTCGGCGAGCATCGCGCCGAGCACCCGGGTGGGCTCCGAGCTGGTCCTGCCTGGCGCCCGGACGGGCACAGCGTGCTCGCGCGGGTCGGGCAGGTCCAGATCGCGGAGCAGCAAGCCGCCGTTGGCATGCGGGTTCGCCCCGAGCCGCCGGTTGCCGTCCGGCACCAGGGTCAGCAGCTCAGGACGGGGTCGGCCGCCGGAATCGAACAGCTCCTCCGGCCGGTAGGACCGCAGCCACGCCTCAAGCTGGCGCAGGTGCGCCTGATTGGTCCGTACTTCGGCCAGCGGCACCTGGTGCGACCGCCAGGTCCCCTCCACCGGCAGGCCGTCCACCTCGGCAGGCCCGGTCCAGCCCTTCGGCGTCCGCAGCACGATCATCGGCCAGGCCGGCCGCTCGGCAGGGCCGGCGACGGGCGCGGGCTCACCGCCGCGGCCATCCGTCCCGCCGGCCTGACCCGTCCCGCCGGCCTGACCCGTCCCGAAGATCCCGCTGGTCCCGTCTGTCTCCCTGGTCCCGCCGACCCCATGCGCCTCGCCGATCCCGCTGACACCGCCGGTGCCACCCGTACCGCCGGTCTCGCCCGCCTCTCCTCGTGCGTCAGCCCAGATGGCCCGGATCGCTGCCGTAGCCTCGTCCAGCGCGGTCGCCATCTGCTCATGGATAACGGACGGGTCGTCGCCGGTGACGTACCAGGGCTGGTAGCCGTACCCGCGGAGCAGGGCGTCGAGCTCGCCGGGCGAGATCCTGGCGAGCAGCGCCGGGTTCGCGATCTTGTATCCGTTCAGGTGCAGGATCGGCAGCACCGCGCCGTCTCGCGCGGGGTCGACGAACTTGTTCGAGTGCCAGCTCGTCGCGAGCGGGCCGGTCTCCGCCTCGCCGTCACCGACCACACACGCGACGATCAGGTCCGGGTTGTCGAAGGCCGCCCCGTAGGCGTGCGAGAGGGAGTACCCAAGCTCGCCGCCCTCATGGATCGAGCCCGGTGTCTCGGCCGCGACGTGGCTGGGCACCCCGCCGGGGAAGGAGAACTGCCGCATCAGCCTGGTCATGCCGGCGCGGTCCCGCGGCACGCTGGGGTAGATCTCGGAGTAGCTGCCCTCGAGCCAGCTGTTCGCCAGCGCGGCGGGCCCGCCGTGACCTGGCCCGATGACGATCATCATGTCCAGGTCCTGGAGCGTGATCACCCGGTTCAGGTGCGCCCAGATGAAGTTCAGCCCTGGCGTGGTGCCCCAGTGGCCGAGCAGCCTGGGCTTGATGTGCTCTGGCTGGAGCGGCTCGGTCAGCAGCGAGTTGCTCATCAGGTAGATCTGGCCCGCGGCCAGGTAGTTGGCCGCGCGCCAGTAGGCGTTGAGCGCGTCGGCCTGGTCGGCGGTCAGAGTGGCGTGCGCTGTGGTCGTCATCGTGCTCCCCGTCTTCGGACCGCCGAGGCCGTCATCCGCCGGCGGTCAGCCATCCGCCGGCGGTCAGCGGCCGCTGCCGGGTGAATGGCTGATCAGCGATGGCCTTTCAGCCATCTTCGCTGGCACGGACAACGGTGACCGGGCAGGCCGCATGCGTCACGCAGTGCGTGCTGACCGAGCCGAGCAGCATGCCGCTGAACGCGCCGTGGCCACGGCTGCCGACCACGAGCAGGTCAGCATCCTTGGACTCATCGATCAGAACCTGGGCGGCGTGCCCGTAGACGATCTTCTGCTCGATCGAGACGTCAGTCGAGTCGCCGAACGCCGCGGCGATAGCGCGGTCAAGCAGTTCTCGCCTCGTCTGCTCGACCTCTGCGCTCACGCTGACTGGTGCGACTCCGACCGGCGCCGTGCCGGCCGCCGTCGGGTAGTGCCAGGCCAGCACGGCGCGGACCGTCGCGCCGATAGCTTTGGCGTAGCGGGCTGCCCAGACCATGGCCGCGGCCGACTCGGCCGAGCCATCGACACCGACCACCACGCGCTCTGCCTTGCCTTCGCCGGTCATAACCTTCGCCTCGCTTCTGTGCACCGTGCTGGCGCGCCGGGACGCGGTCGCCAGGTTCCCGTCAGGAATCATCCAATGATGTACCCAGTCATCCGGCCAGGGCCGTAGGTCCCTGCCCGAGGCGGCCACGCCGCCGGGCGGGTGCCCTGGCTGTGCCGGAGGCTGGCTCACGTGTCCTGCTTGACCGGGGCCAGGCGCGGGTGATTTGGTCAGCACATGAAACGCAGGTCAACACGAGTGTGCAGATGATACCAGCACTTGCATTTGTGGCCATTGCGCTACTTCTGTGTGCGTGTGCCCTGCTGGCCATACTGGGAGTCGGCCAGCTCGCGCTGTCCTCGGTCGATGCGATCGAGCGCGACGGGCTCGCCCGGGGACAGCGGGCGCCCTCGTGGTCGCAGGCGGACTCGGCCGGCGTGCTGCGCCGTTCGCCTCCGTCGGCGCCGTTGCAGCTGATCGTCTTCGCTGACCATTCGCTGAAGTCGTTTCCGTCCGTCGTCGCCGGGCTGCGCGAACTGCGAGGCGGCACGCCAGCGGTGACCGCAGATCCCGATCCTGCGGACCTGGAGATCGTGATCCTGACCCGCGGGCCGAGCGAGAACGCCGAGTTGGTGCTCGGCCAGCTTGGCCTGGCCGGCATCCCGGTGCTCGCCGGTTCGCCGGCCAGGTACGCCGGCTACAACGTCCGGGTCATGCCGTTCGCGATCTTCGTCGACTCAGCCGGGCGGGTGCGGGCATCGAGCCTGGTCAACCACGACTGGCAGGTGCGCAAGCTCGGGCAGATAGCGGCGCTCCCGCTGGTCGAGGCGCCGGAGCTGTCCGGGACGGCGTGTAGCTGATGGCCCTCATGGTGCTCGGCGCCAAAGCCGGGCTCGCGGTCCTGCTGCTGACGGCCGGCGGGGCGAAGCTGGCTGACCTGTCCGGGTTCGCGGCGACGATGCGGCTGTTCGTGCCTGACTTCGCGACTCAGCCGGTCCTGCGCGCGGCGGCGCTGGGCATCGCGCTTGGCGAGCTCGCGGTCGGCGCCGCCAGCCTGTCCAGCCCGGGTCTCGGCTGGGTGAATGCCGCCGTCCTGGCTATTTGCTGCGGCTTCCTCGCCGTCTCGGCCGTCGGCTACGCCTGGCACAGGGACCGGCCGTGCCGGTGCTTCGGCGCCATGTCGAAGCGGACCTTCAACGCCGCCGGGCTGGGCCGCTCCGCGCTCCTGGCGGCCTGCGCAGGCCTGGCCGAGATGCCCGTCCGGCCGTCGCTGATCCAGCTCGGCGTCGCCGGGCGGCTGGCCCTGCTCGCCGGGGCCGTGCTGGTAGCTGGAGCGGCGTGCACGGCCGCGGCGGCGGTCGCCGCGGGCCGGGACACCGCGCCGGGGTGGGCCTGATGATCAGGATCCCGCTGTACCTCGCGGTGGCGCAGTGGGCGCTGCTCGCCGCGCTCGGTGTGCTCGTCGTGGTGATGTTCCGCCAGCTTGGCCGCCTGCTGAGCGGCAGCGGCCGGCCGGCGTCGCTCGGCCCGGCCGTTGGCAGCCAGGCCGGTGCGCTCGGCTACGCCCGGCCGGGCGACGATACGGTGCGGCGCCTCTCGCCGGGCGACGGGCAGCCGGCGCTGGTCGCGTTCGTCGACCCGACCTGCCCGTCCTGCGAGCAGCTTGTCGGCGTGCTTGACGAGGCCATGGCGGCGGGTGATCTGGCCGGCCTGCGAGTGCTGCTGCTGATCTCCGACCCGCCCAGTTACCTGCAGATCTCCGACGCCTTCCGGTCGACACGCCTTGAGGTAGGACGGCCAGCCGACCGGGAGGGCCTGAGCTCCTATCGAGTGACGGCCACGCCGCTGCTCGTGGCGATCGATGGCGCGGGCGTGGTGCGGGCGGCCGGCCCGGTCACGCGCGCGGCGGAGGTCCGCGGCTTCGCCCGGTCATGCCTGCCAGAAGTTCCAGAGTCAACCATGGCCGTCATCCCGGCGGCTTCGGCGAGGGGGAGACAGCCCGATGAGTCGCAGAAGGCCCGGCGCGAGACTTGACGACCGGATCGGTGCGCTGACCGAGCACGTGGCCAGGCGGATGAGCCGCCGGGACGCGCTGCGCCGGGCGGTGGTGGGCGGGACGACCGGCCTCGCGGCACTCGCCGTCGGCGAGAGCCCGGCGCAGGCATCGACCTGCGTGTGCGGCCCGACCAGGCACTGCTCGGGGTGCCCTGACGTGGGCTGCCCGCCAGGTCATCACTTGTGCAAGGGGTCGTACTCCGGCAACTGCTTTAACTACCAGGGCTACCGGTGCGAGTGGCCGCAGGGTACCTGGATCGCGTGCATGGGGCTTGGCAAGGGCCTTGGCTACAAGGTCTGCTACGACTGCATCGGCGCCTCCGGCTGCAAGGACTGGTGCACCTGCCTCAGCGACTGCATCTGCTGCGGGTGCGCGAGCCCGGCCGACATCCGGGCAGAGCAGCGTCGGCTCCAGCACTCTGACCTGCGGTGACGCTGCCCCTGGCGGGTCTGGCCGGCCTAGCGGTGGTCCTGGCGGCGATGAACGGCTACTCGAAGGCCTACTCGCCTTGAGGCGCGAACTCGGCCGCCTCACTGGCGGCCGGACTCCCGGTCGGGAGGACGGCGTGGCGCGCGTGGATCGTTGCCGCGTACGCGGTTCCCGCCGCTGTCATCTGGCTGCTGCTCGGGCTGTGCCTGACCGCGCTGCCGCTGGCCGGGGCCGCGCTGGTGGCTGTGACGGCGTACGGCGGCTACTACGGCATCGCCGGGGTGACCGGCCGCCGCGGCCTGGCGCCGCCTGGCCGGAGCTGGCAGGTCCCGCAGGCCTTTGTCATCGGCGCGCCACCGCGACGACGCGCCCTGCTCTGGGGAGCGATCCTCGGGCCAGGCCTGGCCACCCGCAACCCGTATGCCGGGTTCGGGCTACTGCCACTGGCGGTGGCGGCGATGAGCGATCCGGCCGCGGGCCTCGCGCTCGGCGCGTCCGTTGGCCTGGCACACGGAACCGCACGGGCGCTCGCCCTGCTCCGCGACGTGCGCGATTCGGGCAACCCGCCGCAGACGCCCGGCCAGCCGGTCGGGCGCCGGATGGGTGGGGCGCGCGACGTTCTGGACGCACCCGGCCCTCAGGAGGCGCACAGCGTTCAGGACGCGCACAGCGTTCAGGACGCGCTCAGTCAGGGGCAGGAGCACGGCACGCCGGGAACCGGTGCGGCGCCGTCCGGATCAGTGCACTCTCCGGACGACGCGACCGGGCATCTGGGGCTCCTGCTGAAGACGGTCTACTGGCGCAGGCTGGACGGCGGCGTCCTGCTGATCACCGCGGCGGTTGCCCTGGCAGCTGCCGTGCGCCACTTCACGTAGCGGCACGACCTCAGCAAGCCGCGCGACCCATGACCTCAGCAAGCGGCACGACCCACGACCTCAGCAAGCGGCACGACCTCACCTAGCGCACGACTCGTGGAGGACACATGCGGGTAACCCTGTCAGCGGCATTCGTCGCAGGCCTTACCGCGTTCGCGGTCAGCGGCCCCGCCGCCGCGACCACCGCGGCCGCGGTGTCGACGACGGCGGCGGCCAGGCCAGCGATCTTCGGCAAGGAGGTCTTCAAGATCGTAAGCCTGGCTCCGGCGGCCAAGCGCCCGAAAATGACCGCGAAGGGCGCGTTCAGGGCTGAGGGGTATTTCAACCGGCGGCTGAGGACGGCCGTGTTCCCGGCCGGGCGGATCAGGATCAGTCGCTACGTGCTGACGACCACGTATCACGGGCCGAACCTGCGGACCTGCCGCTTCAAGATCTTTCAGAAGGGGACGTTCCGGGTGACACGGGCGACGGGCAGGTATGCCGGGATCCGCGAGAGCGGCTACTTCTGGACGACGATCTCCGGTCGGCTCGGCCGGGTAGCGCCCGGCGAGTGCAGCGCGAAGATCGTCGCATATCGCTCAGTCACCTACGAGAAAGGCACGGTCCGCGAACCCCGTGAGCGCCCCCGGCAGACCCGTGCCCACACCGCCCTGCGCGTGATGAGGTGACTTAGCACGGGTTTCAGTGATGTGAACGCCCGTTATGTGCGAAATGTGGCCACGGAATCCGTGCTATGTTGTCTCATCCCCGTGGGGAAGGTCGCGAGAGCGCGAAAATGGGGCGCAACTACAGCCCCGAGACCCTGTTCGAGGTCGTGGCGCGGGGTGGGACACGACGGGTCAGCTATGCCACCTGCGATACGCCGGACGCGCTGACGGCTGGGCGCCCATTTTCCGGTCTGCGGGCTCGACGCGGAACTCTACGCGTGTTCTGGCGGGTATGTCTGGTTTACGCTGCGGCCTGCAGGGGCGCGTCCCGCACGGATCGCGCGGCACGGGCGGCGGGCGGCCAGCGCAGCGCGCTGCGCGGTGCTGCGATCGGGACGAGCCTGGGAAGGTGCTCGCATGCTTGACCTGTCACTGCTTCCCGCGTCGGCCACCGTCGAGGGCCAGGATCTGCGGATCGGCGGCTGCCTGCTCACCGACGTGGCCGAGCGATTCGGGACGCCGGCCTACGTCTTCGACGAGGGAGCGCTGCGGGCCAGGGCCAGGGAGTACCTGATCGCGCTCACCAGCCGGCATGCACGGGGCCGGGTGTGTTTCGCCGTCAAGGCCTTCCCTTCCGTGGCGATGATCCGCGTGCTTGCGCGGGAGGGCCTGGGCTGCGACGTGGTCGGGGCCGGCGAGCTCCGGCTGGCGCTTGCGGCAGGCGCGGACCCGGCGAAGATCGTCATGCATGGCAACGCGAAGACGGATGAGGACATCTCGGCCGCGCTGGCCGCGCGGATCGGGTACATCGTCGTGGACGGGTTCGACGATATCGACCGGATCGAGCGGCTTGCGCGCGACCGCACGCCGGTCCTGCTCCGGGTCAGCCCCGGCATCGAGTCAGCCACCCACGCGGCGCTCGCGACCGGCGGGAAGGAGTCCAAGTTCGGGATCCCGGTCGAGCAGGTCCCGGCGGCGATCGCCAGGATGCGCTCGATCCCCGCGATTGACCTGCAGGGACTGCACGCGCACATCGGCTCGCAGATCATGGCGATCGAGCAGTTCGAGGCCGCCGTGGCCGCGCTGGCCAGCCTGGAGCGGTTCGGCGTCTACGACTTCGGCGGCGGGCTCGGGGTCCGCTACCTGCCCCAGGACGCGGCCCCCTCGATCGAGGAGTATGCCGAGCGCCTGGTCGCAGCCGGCCACAAGCACCTGGGGGAGGACATCGAGATCCTGATCGAGCCTGGCCGCTCGATCGTGGCGCAGGCCGGGCTGACCCTTTACCGGGTGGTGACGGTCAAGCGCGCGGGAAAGCTGCACGTGGCGGTCGACGGCGGCATGGGTGACAACCTGGAGCCGTCGCTCTACGGCCAGCGCTTCACCCCGTTCGTGGTCGGCCGCTGGGCCGCCGAGCCGGTGCTGGCTGACCTGGTCGGCAGGCATTGCGAGTCGGGCGATGTGCTTACCCCGGACGTGCCGCTGGCCGGCCCGCGGATTGGCGATCTCGTCGTTGTCCCGGTGACCGGCGCCTACTGCTTCACCATGTCCAACAATTACAACGCCGCGCTCCGGCCGCCGGTGATCTTCTGCGACAACGGGGCCGCGCGGGTCGGCGTCCGCCGCGAGACCTTCGACGACTTGCTTGCTCGCGAGGCCGGCGAGCAGTAGCGGTTCCGCAGCCGGGCCGGATTTGCCGGCTTGCGGTCGGTGCGGCCGGCCACACGCCGCAGTCGGCCCCCGCGGGTCACTTAGTAATCATGCATAACGGTGGCTTCAGCCCCATGCGGTACCGAAAGCCCGACAATGTTCGGTGGAAAAATCAGGCTTCGGGGCTTATCTACGCTTGACACAGGCGAAGACGGGCGGCATGCTGTCCATACTCTGTATGCAGTTAATGTCACCCGGCAAGGGACCGAGGGGATGGCCGCCCGGCGAAAGTCGGTGGGGGGAGAGTGGAGCGTCCGTGATGTCGGCCGAGTCCAATCGTCGCGAATTCATGAAGCGAGCCGGGCTGCTCGCGCTCACCGTGCCTGCCGCCGCGACGGTACTCGATGCCTGTGCCTCGGTGGCGACGAGCGCCAAGGCGAGCACCATCCGGGTGGGCTGGGCGATCGAGCCGGACACCATGAACCCGCTGACCACCTACAGCACCGAGGCAGTCGAGGTGCTGCAGCTCATCTACGACAACCTGATCCACACCGGCCTTGACCTGAAGCCCGAGCCGGGGCTTGCCACCTCCTGGAGCTACAGCACCGACGGCAAGTCGATCACCTACCAGCTGCGCAAGGCGACCTGGCATGACGGCAAGCCGTTCACCTCGGCGGATGCCGGGTTCACGTTCGAGCTGATCAAGTCCAAGCAGGTCAGCCAGTATGCCCAGTGGGTCACCGACCTGACCAGCGCCGAGACGCCCGACCCGGCCACCCTCGTGCTGCACTTCGCGAAGCCGCAGGCGTTCAATCCCGGCCTCGCCGTGCCGATCATCCCGCAGCACATCTGGCAGTCCATGTCGGCCAGCCAGATCCAGAAATTCGCCAATAGCCGCCCGGTCGGCACCGGGCCGTACAGGTTCGTGAACTGGATCAAGGGCCAGTCGATCGAGATCTCGAGGAACGAGACCTGGTGGGGCACCCGGCCGGCCGCGCAGAAGGTCACCTGGATCCTGTTCCAGAACGAGGACGTGATGGCGCAGTCGCTGCGTACCGGCGCGGTCGACATCTGCCCGGAGATCCCGCCGACGATCTGGGACGGGCTGGCCGGGGCGCAGAACGTCAAGGCCGTGTCGATGCCGTCCTTCTCGTTCCACCACATCGGGATCAACGTCTCGGAGAATCCGAAGTCCGGCGGCAACCCGCTGCTCAAGGATCGGGTGATCCGGCAGGCGCTGAGCTACGCCGTCGATCGCAAGCAGCTTGTCGATGTGGCTCTGGCCGGCCATGGCATTCCCGGCAGCACCTTGCTGCCGGCCGGCTTTGGTGAATGGCACCTCGACATCCCGCTGAGCCAGCAGTACAACGCGAATCAGGGAAAGGCCAAGGCGCTGCTCGACGCGGCCGGGTATACCCTCCGCAACGGCAGCAGCGTCCGCACGTCGAAGGACGGCAAGCCGCTCACCTTCCGGCTGATCGCGATCCAGTCGACCTCGGTCGACGTCGCCGCCGCGCAGTTGTTCCGCGACGCCTGTGCCAAGGTGGGCATCCAGCTGAACCTCACCACGCTGGACGCCAACTCACTCGGCAATACGGTGTACAACTCCAAGGCGCCGGACTGGGACATCTTCGTCTGGGGCTGGGACACCGGCGTCTACGACCCCGACTATCTGCTCGGCGTTCCGCTGTGCAATCAGATCGGCTCGAACAACGACGTTTACTACTGCAACCGGCACTACGACCAGCTCTACGACGAGCAGGCGACCGAGCTGGATCATGCCACGCGGCGGGCCCTGGTGCACCAGGCGCAGCAGTTCTACTACGACGACGCTGCCTACATCATCATGTGGTACCAGGACAAGCTACAGGGCTACCGCACCGACACCTGGACCGGATGGACCGAGGTCAACGGCGGGATCATCCTGAACTTCACGAGGGACAACTACCTGAAGGCCAGGCCCGTCTAGGCGGGCCGCTCGCGATGGCCCGGTTCCGTTACCTGGCGCGGAAGGTCGCCTGGCTGGCGGTGACGCTCTACGGCGTCGTCACCTTCAACTTCCTGCTCTTCCACGTGCTGCCGGGCAACCCGGTGCGCCTGCTGGCCAGGTCCGGCCACCTGACCCCGCAGACGGTGGCCGACATCACCAAGGTGTACGGCCTGAACCATCCGCTCGGCGAGCAGTACCTGATCTATCTGCGCGGGCTGCTGCACGGCCAGCTCGGGCTCTCCTACACCTACCGCGAGCCGGTCGGCACGCTGCTCGGCCAGTACCTCGGGAACACGGTGCTGCTGCTGGCGGGCGCGACGGTGCTGACGATCGTGCTCGGCACGGGAGTCGGCGTGGTGGCGGCGAACCTGCGCGGCAGCAAGTACGACTCGGCGACCGTCACGACCTCGGTGATCGGCTGGGCGCTGCCGACCTTCTGGACCGGCCTGATCCTGGCGTTCGTGCTCGGAGTCTGGCTGCACGCCTTCCCGATCTTCGGGGAGCAGACCCCCAACGCGATCTACACCTCCTCGCTCCAGCGGTTCGAGGACATCGCCGCGCACCTGTTCCTGCCCACGCTGACCCTGGTCGTGGTCAACATCGCGCAGTTCGTGCTGGTCGCCAGGGCGTCGGTGATCGAGGTGCTGTCCGAGGACTTCATGACCACGGCCATCGCCAAGGGGCTGACGCCTCGCCGGATCTTGTGGCGGCACGCGGTCAGGAACGCGATGCTGCCGATCGTGACCTCGTCGGCACTGCTGATCGGCCTGGTCGTAGCCGGAGCGATCGAGGTGGAGACCGTGTACTCCTGGCCGGGCATGGGGCTGCTGGTCTACAACGCGGTGCTGGACCGCGACTACCCGGTCATCGAGGGCGCCTTCCTGGTCTTCGCGATCGTCGTGCTCCTCGTCAACTTCGCCAGCGACCTGCTATATCAGGCGCTCGACCCGAGAGTGCGGGAAGCCTAGATGGTCAGGCCAGCGGTAGAAGGCGGGCTCGGCCGCGGGCCCGGTCCCGATCTGACGCTGTCCGCGCAGCTCGCCGTCGAGACCGACGCCGACGCGCGCCAGACGGCGCTTCGGCGGGTCTGGCGCTACGTGCTGGCCGACCCGCTTGGCCGGGTCGGTCTGGTGCTGTTCGTCCTCGTGGTCCTGATGGCCGTGGGAGGGCCGCTGTTCTTCCCGTTCAACCCGGCCGCGGTTGCCAGTAGCTCGGCCGGACTGCTGCGGGCGCCGTCGGCGGCGCACTGGCTCGGTACCGACGAGCTCGGCCGGGACGTCTTCCGCGAGTTCCTCGCCGCGGCCCACATCTCGCTGCTGGTCGGCCTGGCCGCTACCGCGATCTCGATGGTCCTGGGAGCGGCGACCGGCATCGTGGCCGGCTTCTACGGCCGGTGGACTGACACGATCCTGATGCGGATCACCGACTTCTTCCTGGTGCTGCCGCAGCTGCCGCTGGTGATCGCGCTAGCCGCCTTCTTCGGGCAGAGCATCGGGATCATCATCCTGGTGATCGGCATGACCGGCTGGCCGACCACCGCCAGGATCGTCCGGTCGCAGGTGCTCTCGCTGCGCGAGCGGATGTTCGTGACCAGGGTCCGGTCGCTCGGCACCTCGAACCTGCGGATTCTGCGGGTGCACATCCTGCCGAACGTGATGCCGCTGATCTTCGCCAACACGGTGCTCGTGATCGGCAGCGCCATCCTGGCCGAGGCGACGCTCTCCTTCCTCGGGCTTGGCGACCCGGTCCAGGTCTCCTGGGGGACGATGCTGCACTTCGCCTTCAGCTCGGGTGCGATCGGCCGGGCCGCCTGGTGGTACTTCGTTCCGCCCGGCGTCGGAATCGTGCTCGTCGTGCTCGCGTTCACCTTGACCGGGCACGCTATCGACCAGGCACTCAACCCCCGGCTGCGAGGGTCCCGATGACGCCTGCGGTGGCGCTGTGGGGCGCTGCGGGGTCGCGGAGCGTGGTGGGACTGGGGG
>DATNIU010000146.1:0-14243 GCA_035604275.1 Streptosporangiaceae bacterium
CACGACGGCTCCATCACGACCCTGCACTCCAACTCGCCGCGCGACTCGCTGTCCCGGATGGAGACCATGGTGCTGATGGCCGAGATGGACCTGCCGCAGCGGGCCATCCGCGAGCAGATCGCCTCGGCCGTCGACCTGATCATCCACCAGACCAGGCTGAAGGACGGCTCCCGGCGGATCACCCACATCACCGAGGTCGAGGGCATGGAGGGCGACGTCGTGACGCTGCTCGACGTGTTCGCCTTCGACTTCCGGGCCGGCGTGGACGACGAGGGCAGGTACCGGGGCACGCTGCGCGCCACCGGGCTGCGGCCCCGGTTCATCGACACGCTCGCCGACCGCGGCGTCACGCTGCCAGCCGGAATCCTCGGCTACCCGGAGTACGCGCGATGAGCCGGCTCGCGACCGAACGTCCGCGGGCCAGGGCGGCGCTGGCCGGTCCGGCGGCGCTGCTGACTGTGCTGCTGGCCGGGCTGGCCATCCTGGCCGTGCCGCTCGCGCTTGGGTCGGCCCTGCCGCTCAGCCTGGCGGCGGCGCGCGCCGCCGCGAGCCCGCCGCGCGTCGTGATGATCCTGCTGGATACCAACAACTCACCGCCAGCCACCCGGCTGCCGGCCGAGCGCCGGGCCGCGCTGGACTACGCGCGCGCGCTGCCCGCTGACGTCGAGGTGGGCCTGATCACCTTCGGCGACCGCTGGAAGACCGTGCTGCCCCCGGCCGTCGGCAGCCGCCAGCGCCTCCCTGCGGCAGTCGCCGCCGCCGGGCCCGCCGGGGCCACGTCCAACGGGATCAGCGGCGCGCTGGCCGCCGCGGTCGCGGAAATCGGCCGGGCCGGCCCGACGGCTGCCGGCCGGGTGCTCGTGCTCTCCAACGGGGAGACGCTCAGCCATCCGCCACGAGCGATCGCGGTCCCGACCGACGTGGTGTCCTGGTATGACGACCCTGACGACTTCCCGGCCCTGATCCGGCGGCTTGCCACGGCCAGCGGCGGCCGGATCGCCGATCCGGCTCACGCGGCGGCGCTGGCCGGGGCGTTCCCCGCGCTGCCGAAGCCATCGGCGTCCGCCGTGCCGTCGCCTGGCACGCCGGCCACCGCGCAGCCGACCATCGGCCAGAGCTGGCACCTGCAAGGCCTGCTGCTCCCCGCGCTCGGCGCGATCTTCGCTGCCCTGCTGATCCTGGGGCTGATGGCGACCGGCTCGCTGCGCACAGGAAGCAGGCGCCCGCGGCTGGCCCGCCAGATCGCGCGCTATGGCCCGATGCGCACGCCGGCCAAGGCGCCGGAGGCCGAAGGTGACGGGAAGGTAGCCCGCACGGCTGTCGGCCTGATGGGCCAGGTGCTGCGGTCCAGGGACGTCGAGCCGAAGCTCGCCGCGCGGCTCGACCACGCCGGTATCCAGCGGCAGCCAGCCGAGTGGGCGCTGCTCGGCCTGTGCGTCACCGTCGCCCTCGCGGCCGCGCTGACCGTGCTCTCCGGCAATGCCCTGCTCGGCGTGCTGGTCGGGATCGTGGTCGGCTGGCTCGGCACCAGGCTCTTCGTCAGCGTCAAGATCGCCCGCAGGCGGGCCGCCTTCGACGAGCAGCTGCCGAACGTGCTGCAGCTGGTCGCCAGCTCGCTTCAGACCGGCTTGTCGCTGTCGCAGGCCATCGACGCCGTGGTCCGCGAGGAGAGCCAGCCGGCGGCGGGCGAGTTTGCCCGCGCGCTCACCGAGACCCGCCTCGGGGTCGACCTGGATGTCGCGCTCGACGGGGTCGCTGACCGGCTGGCCTCGGTCGATCTGCGCTGGGTCGTGATGGCGATCAGGATCCAGCGCGAGACCGGCGGCAACCTGGCCGAGGTGATCCGCAACACCGTCGCCACGATGCGCGAGCGCGCCTACCTCCGCCGCCAGGTGCGCTCGCTGTCCGCCGAGGGGCGGCTGTCGGCCTACGTGCTGCTCGCGCTGCCGGTCTTTGTCGGCGGCTGGCTGCTCTACAGCAGCCCGAACTACATGCGCCCGCTGTATTCGACCGGGTTCGGCGTGCTGATGCTCGTGGTCGCGGGGGCGCTGATCGTCGTGGGCGCGTTCTGGATGCGCAAGCTCATCAACGTGGAGGTGTGAGGTGTCCGGTTCCCTGCTCCTGACGGTCGGGGTCGGCGCGCTCGGGCTCGGGATCGGACTGCTGGCGATCGTCTTCGGATCGGCCAGGTCGCAGCGGCAGTCAGTGGCGGGAGCGCTGACCTCGATCGAGCGCAACTACGGCCAGCAGCCAGCGGCAGCGCAGGCTCAGTCAGCCGATGGCATGGCACTGCCGTCCTGGGCCCGCAGCATCGGGATCCGGCTCTCCCCGTCGGGCATCGCCGCGACGCTCCAGCGCAGGCTGGATCTGGCCGGCAACTCGCCGAGCTGGACCGCCGATCGCATCCTCGCGCTCAAGGGACTCGGGCTGCTGGTCTTCGCCGCGCTCGGCGGACTGCTCGGGCTGCACAATCTGGGCCTGGCGGTGCTGTTCGCCTGCGTCGGCGGCGCGGCCGGGTTCTACCTGCCCGACCTGCTGCTCTACAACGCGGGCATCAAGCGGCAGGCACTGATCCTGGCCGGCCTGCCAGACGCGCTCGACATGCTGACGGTCTGCGTCGAGGCGGGCCTCGGGTTTGACGCGGCCCTGGCTCAGGTCGCGCGCAACTCCGGCGGGCCGCTCGCCGCGGAGTTCGCCCGCGCCCTCCAGGAGATGCAGATCGGCCTGTCCAGGAGCCAGGCGCTGCGCGGGATGGTCTCCCGCACCACCGTCCCCGAGCTCCGGGCGTTCGTCTCGGCCCTGGTCCAGGCGAGCGAGCTGGGCATTCCGGTCGCCCGCGTGCTGCGCGAGCAGGCCCTGGAGATGCGCGTGCGGCGCAGGCAGCGGGCCGAGGAGCGGGCGCAGAAGGTTCCGGTGAAGATCATGTTCCCGCTGATCACCTGCCTCTTCCCGGCGCTGCTCGTGATCGTCATCGGGCCCGGCGTGATCTCGATCGCCAAGTCGATCTTCATCGGGCACTAGGCGCTCAGATGGCCACCATGTCCGGCCGGGCGGCCCCCGACGTCGGCAGGCTGATCATGGTTCCGGCCGCGGCGGTGATGCTGCTGCTCGACTTCGCCGCGCTGACCCGGGGCGGCGGCACCCTCAGATGGCCGGGAGCGGTTCTGGTCTGCGCGTTCTACACCCTGGTCATCTGGAGCTACCTGCGGCGCGGTCCGGCCGTTGCCACCAGCGGCTCGATCACCGCCTCGGCCGTGGCCGTGCTGGCCACGATGGCGCCGTTCGCCTTCCCGCTGCTGCGCGGATCGCCGGCCGGAGCCGGCCAGCAGCTTGCCGCCGCTGCCCTGCTGGTGGCCGGCCTGGCGTGGTCGGTCTGGTCGCTGCGGTTCCTCGGCCGCAATCTGTCGGTGATCGCGCAGGCTCGCGAGGTGGTCGACGGCGGTCCGTACCGGCTGGTGCGGCATCCGCTGTACACCGGCGAGATCGTGTCCGCGCTCGGCCTGGCGATCGGGGCGGGGACCGCGGCCGGCTTCGCGCTCTTGCTGGCGCTGTGCGCCATGCAGGGGTACCGCGCCCGGCGCGAGGAGCAGGTCCTGCTGCGAGCGCTGCCCGGATACCGCGCCTACCGCGACCGGACGGCTGTCCTGGTGCCCGGCGTGTTCTAGCCGATACGCCGTGCCAGCGCCGCCGGATCCATTTTTATGCTTAACAAGGCGACCTGCGACGGTCTTGCCACCCGGCCGGCTCGGTCTCAGCCGAACGGGGGCGACCGGGCCGCGCCCCGGTCGTCACACCCCGGCGCTGGCGGCTTCGGGCCACGGGAAAGACCGACAGCGACCGGAGAGTCCGCTGCGCCGGCTACGTGATCGTGAGCGCGGCTGACACCCGGAGGATCGTCAGACCCCGGCGCTGGCGATGTGCGCGCCGCCGCTCAGGGCAAGTCCGTCGTCCCGGTCCGCGAAGTAGCGGGCGTTGAGCGCGGCGGCGTCGAAATCGGTGATCCTGGTGAATCCGAGTCCGGCCAGCAGCTCGCGCATGTAGTCAGGTGCGAAGGCGGCCGAGAACGGCTCGCCCGCCGCCGTGACGCGCTCGCCGAGCGCCTCGGCCGCGGCGCGCTGCGCGGCACCCAGGGACTCCCTTGGCGTGGCGTAGTCGAATACGATCTGCGTGCCGGCCGGCCGGCCGGCCACGAAGGAAAGGGTGCCAGCCACCGCGCTGGCGGTGAGGTACATGCTCACGCCGAGCATCGCGAACTGAGCGGGCGCGGCCAGATCGAACCCGGCCCGGGCGAGGCCGTCGGTCAGTGTTTCCCGCTCAAAATCCACAGCAGCGAAGGTCAGAGAGCCGGGAACACAGACGCCGACAGCTGCCAGCATGGCGCGTTTGCGGCTCTGGCTTGCTGGCTGGTCCACCTCAAAGACCCGCAGGTCGGCGTGGTCATTGCGGTAGCCGAAGGTATCCAGGCCGGCGCCGAGCAGCACGTACTGGCGCACGCCGCGGCGGTAGGCTCCGGCGAGGAGGTCCTCGGCCAGACGGCTGCGGACGGCGATGAACGCGCGCAGCGCGGACTGCGCAACCCGGGTATCCCGGCCGTCGCGCATCGCCTGCTCGGCCGCCTGGCCGACGATCCGCAGCGCCAGCGGATCGGCGAACACCGGCGGGCTGTCCAGGATCTGATGGGCCGCCCGGTGCAGCGCAGCGCCCATCGCCGTCCGGCTCGGCTGGTACGCCTGCATCGCTGGGCCCCCCATCTCGGCTGATGCCCCACTTTATTGGGGTCTCGTGGCATCGCCCGGATCCCGGTGCGCTGACCGGCCGCGGCCGGGTTCTGCGGTGCGGGCGAGTCAGATTCAGGCAAGTATCGCGGGGGCACCATCGCCCATGTGCCGTCCTATACCAATTTCTTCCTGGCAGCGTGACCGTGGCCGGCGCGCTGACCGGCTTGCTGTTCGTCGCGCTGTCGGTCGCCCCGCAGCGCCTGATGGGGGCCAATGCCTCGGTGGAGCAGCAGTCGATCGCGGCCACGGCGTTCACCACGCTGGTCGACTCGCTGTGGATCTCACTGGTCGCCCTGCTGCCTGACACCGGCATCCGCAAGGCCAGCCTGGTGCTCGGGATACTGGGCCTGACCAGCACGATCGGCCTCACGATCAGGCTGTGGCAGGCCCGGTCGCAGGAGCGGCTCAGCGCCCGGTGGCCGGTCCTGCTCGGCTTCATCGCAGGGCTCTACGGCTTCCAGATCTCGGTCGCGTTTACGGTCAGGACTGCGCCTCCCCGCGGTGACCAGCGGGCGCCCCGCGGTGAGCCGCAGGCGCCCTGAGCTGATCAGCGGGTGCCCTGAGGTGGCCGGCGGGTCGCGGGTGCAGTGCTGCCGGAGACGGCCGGCCGTGGGCGACAGCGAACGACAGCACGCCGAGCGCCGCGGCGACCGCGGCGCTGGCCGCATAGATCGCGGGCAACCTCACCCCGGCGCCGCGCAGCGGGCCGACGCCGAACGCGGCGAGGCCGTAGCCGAGCTGATAGCAGGCGATGACGCCGCCGGTGACCGACGCCGACATGGCGGCCAGGGTTTCCTGCCCGATGCTGATGGTCAGCGGCAGCAGCGCGGAGCAGCCTAGCCCGGCCAGGCCGAAGGCCAGCAGGCCCAGCCCAGGTGAGCTCGCCGGCAGCGCCGCGACCAGCAGGAAGGCGCCCGCGAGCAGGAACGGGAGCAGATGGTAGGCGAATCGGCTCGGCACCCAGCGCTGGATCACCGCGAACAGCACCCGGCCGGCCGTGACCATGGCCCAGAACACCGTCAGCGTGAGCGATGCCATGGTCACCGAGACGTGCAGCGAGGTGAGGTCGATCTGCGACCAGTTACCGTTCATGGTCTCGCAGAATCCGTACAGCACGGCGAACCCGGCGAACGCCCAGAACCGCGCCGGGACGGATCTGCTGCGACGGGCCAGACCGGCGGTCCGCTGCCCAGCCTGGCCGTCGGCGGTCTGGCGGCCGGTGCACGGGGACGCGCTGCTGGCTGTTCCTGGTGCGGCTGTTCCTGGTGCGGCTTCTGCGGCGGGTGCGCTGTGCAGCGGCAGCCGCAGGCTTACCGCCACGAGCGCCGCGAGCAGGACCGCGGCCAGGATCGGCAGGCCTACCCAGGCGCCGAGGCCGACGAAGATGGCGACGAAGACGGGGGCCAGCGCGGTGCCGAGCCCGAGCAGCGCGTTGAGCACAAGCACCGAGCGGTCCACCGCCGCCGGATGGAAGGCGGCGGTGAAGGTGTTGACCGCGGGGACGGTCAGGCCGAAGCCGAGTCCGAGGCTAGCCGTTGCCGCGAGCAGGATCGGGTAGGCGATCGCGTGGTCCGTCATGGCGAAACGGCTGGCGACCAGCAGGGACATCGACGCCAGGTTGGCGATCAGCCCGCCGAGGTACACCCGCTTGCGGCCGAACCGGCTCGCCAGCCGGCCCCCGAGCAGCGACGCTGAGATCGCCGCCACCACCTGCGGCACGAACATCGCCCCGTACTGGCCGGCCGTCAGGTCGTAGGAGCTCGCCGATGTGAAGATCGTGCTGGCCGCCGGGAAGGTGACCAGCGCGATTCCCTGGACGAGCCCGGCCGCGTACATGGTCAGCTTCTCGGCGCGGGTCGCGGGCGGACTCGCTGGTCCGCCGGGCGTCGCTGGCACGGTGCCGCTTGCTGGCGTGGCGTCGCTGGCCGGTCTGGCATTCATGACTCGTGCTGTCCTTCCCCGCCCCGTCCCGACTGACTCACCGGCGGCAGGGAACAACCGATTAGGGGAGTGCCGGGGAGCTCGGCTGACGCCGGGGACGTCGCCGGCACCGGGGCACGCACGGGGACAAGCGGGGGCTTGGTGACGACATCGAGAACCAGCGCCGGGCCGGGCGCGCGGATGAGCGCGTCGGCCGGGCCGCGGCGCGCCGGGCTCGTGCTGACCGCGCTGATCACCGTGGCGGCGGTGGCCAACCTGAATCTCCTCGTCGCCAGCGTGGCGATGCCGGACATCGGCGATGCGTTCAACGCGGGGCAGGTAGCGCTCAACCTGGTCGCGGTCGGCTTCTCGCTGGGGCTTGCGGCATCCGTTCTGTACCTTGGCGCGATTGGTGACCGGTACGGGCGGAAGATGATGCTGATCGGCGGGACCCTGCTGTCGGTCCCGGCCTGCCTGCTGGCCGCGTTCGCCCCGAGCATCGCGGTGCTCTTCGCGGCCAGGTTCCTCGGCGGCATCGCCGCGGGCATGGCCTTTCCGACGACGCTCGCGCTGATCACGGCGCTCTGGTCGGGACCAGCCAGGACGCGGTCGATCGCGCTGTGGTCCGCGATCGGCGGCGCGACCATCGCGCTGGGTCCGCTGCTGGCCGGCGTGCTGCTGGAGAGGTTCTGGTGGGGATCGGTCTTCCTGATCACTCTGCCGCTGGCGGTTCTGGCGGCCGTGCTGGCCTTCTTCCTCGTGCCTGCCCACGTGAACGAGACGACCAGGCCGGTGGACAACGTTGGCGGTGTGCTGTCCGTGCTGGGCGTAGCCGCGCTCATTCTGCTGATCAATTTCGCCGCGGTCCCGGGCGCCTGGCCGGCGCTGCTCGGCCTGGCGGCGATCGCCGTCGCGACGCTGACCGGGTTCGTCATCAGGCAGCGGCGAGCCGCGGCGCCGCTCTATGACCTGACGATCGCCGGGCGGCGGATCTTCTGGGTGGCTGCCTGCGCGGGCATCGTGGTCTTCGGCTCGCTGATGGGCGGAATGTACGTCGGGCAGCAGTTCATGCAGAACGTGCTCGGCTACTCGCCGCTCCAGGCCGGACTGGCGATCATTCCAGCCGCCGTGTTCATGATCGCCGTGGCGCCGCACTCGGCGAAGCTGATCGAGCGATACGGCTCCAGGGTCACGCTCCTGACCGGGTACCTCTTCGTCTTCGGCGCGTTCTCGGCGATGCTCCTGCTATGGCGGGAGGGCACCCCGTACTGGCAGGTTGGGCTCGGCTATGCGCTGATCGGGATCGGGGTCGGCTTCGCCGGAACCCCGGCCTCGCACTCGCTGACCGGATCGGTGCCGGTCAGGCGGGCCGGGATGGCGTCCGCGACCGCCGACCTCCAGCGGGACCTCGGCGGCGCGATCATGCAGTCGATCCTCGGTGCGCTGCTCGCGGCCGGCTATACCGCCTCGATCAGCGCGGCGATCGCGACATCGCCGGACAAGCAGCAGATCACCACGGGCGTGCAGGCACAGCTGGCCAAGTCGTTCGCCGGCGCCCAGGGGATCGCGCGGCGGTATCCCAGGTACGCCAGCCAGATCACCGCCGCGGCCAGGGAGTCCTTCCTGCACGGTGACCACTGGGCGTTCAGCTCCGGGATCCTTGCCGTGCTGCTCGGCGCCGCGCTGGTGCTGCTGCTGTTCCCGAGGCACGGGCAGGAACTGGACCTGCTCGCCGCGTACCAGGAGCAGGACGCCGTGCCGTCGCCACCTGCCAGCAGGTCGATTTATCGCGGTTTGCGGTCATGATCACGATGGTTTTGTACCGGTTTGGTGGGCGGCAAACTACTGATCGGTCGAGCATGGCCCCGGGTTCAGGTTCTGCCTGGTCAGCCGGTCGCGTAGCGGCGCAGGCCGACCGCGTACTCGCAGCCCGCGGCCATGCCGATGTAGCCAGCCATGTTGCGCAGGAAGTCGTCGGGATCGAAGTCGCCGCCCAGTCCGTCGATGTACGCCTGATGCTCACGCAGGGATGCGATGCCCAGGTCGATCGTGTCCGTGACGTCGACGAAGTGGGTGGGATCGCCGCTGGCGGCGACGTAGGCGCTGCCGATGGGCGGGCACGGCACGCCCGCGTCAGGGAACACCCATTCGTTGGCCGCGTCGCGGCAGGCGTCAAGCACGGCGAGTCCGACCGCCCGGTGGTCGGCGTGGTTCACCGGGCCCTCCTCGCCCCAGGTCAGATCGAAGCTCATGGTGATCACCACGTTGGGCCTGAGCCGGCGGAACGCCGCCGCCAGGTCCCTGCGCAGCGCAATACCGTACTCGACCAGGCCGTCGCGATGATCGAGAAACTGGACCTCGGAGACGCCGACGATGGCGGCGCTGCGCCGCTCTTCCTCGGCTCGCAGCGGTCCGACCTCATGCGGCGCGCGCCCGGCGATGCCGGCCTCGCCGCGAGTGGCCAGCAGGTAGGAGACCTTCTTCCCCTGCCGGGTCCACCGGGCCACGGCCGCGGCCGCGCCGTACTCGAGATCGTCTGGATGGGCGACCACCGCGACCGCGGAGTCCCAGTCCTCGGGCATCGGCTGCAACGCTGTGCCTCTCTGTGCTTGCGCCGTCAGCCGAGATCGTGCGCTCTTGTCACTCGCGGACCTGCGAAGACGGCGTGCTGGTTGCTGGTGCTCGCTACGGCGGGGGCTGATCTCCGCTGACCAGGACAGCAAGTCCGCGTACGTTCCCCGCGCGCTTGATGGCAGGCCCTGCCGCATCCTGCCCGAGCACGAACCGGTTGAAGAACGCCAGCGTAACCCGTACCACGATCCGCTCCGCCGGATTGGTGCCCCAGTACGGCCCGGTGTGGCTCGCGCCGAGCAGGTCGAGGTAGTAGCGCTGGCGGGATCGGTCAGCCCGGTACATCAGCTCGCTGGTCGCCGGGACGTTGACCACGTCAGCGCTGCCCTGGGTGAACAGGATGGGCATCGGCCGGCGCGTGAAGTAGCGGCCGGTGAGCTGGCACGCGGGGCACGTGCTCCGGGCCCATTCCTGGCCGGACAGCACGGCGACGGCCGCGACCCGATGGTCGGCGCAGCAGGTGTTGGCCGCGATCGCGGCGACCGTGTCACCCCCGTCCGACTGGCCGGTGACCGCGATCTCGCGCTTGTTCAGCAGGCCGGCGAACAGGCCGTGCGGCGCGGCGCTCAGCGCCAGCATCCTGGTGATCACGTACGACATGTCGTGCGGCTGGTTCACCATGTCCGCCTCGGTGGCGCCGCTGCCGACCTTGCAGTCCGAATGCGGGAAGTTGACGACCACGACCACGTAACCCGCGGTCGCCCAGGCCCGCAGCATGCGCGAGTAGGGACCGCCGCATTGCATGAAGCCGGGCCCGAAGACGATCAGGGGGAACTGCCCCTTCGCCCGCGGGGTTCCTGGCTTTGGCCGGCCGGCCAGCGGGTACCTGATCTGGGTCAGCAGCCTGCGCGGCCCTAGCTGCTGAGTCGGCCCGCGATGGGCTGGCTCGACGAACGTGATCATGCGCTGGCCGACCCAGTAGCTCCCGAGGCGGCCGACCACCGGACGGGCCGCCGGAGCCTGGCTTGCCAGGCCCTTCCGGACCAGGTGGCTGGCCGTCCGTCCGGCCTTGCCAGGCGAGCGAGCAGGCGAGGAGCACGCCGCCGCGCCGGTGGTGACGGCCGCGACCAGGACGGCCGCAACGATGGCGGCAAGCCGATTGCGCCCGGCGGATGAGGTCACGTCAGAAACTCTAGCCCGCCGGCGTTCGTTACCCTGCTGCGAAGCCGCAGCACAGCCGGCCAGATACAGGCCAAGCCGCAGGACAAGGCGCAGGAGTCACAGGACAAGACCGCCTGATTGCGGCTCTCTACCCCAGATCGGACGATACTGAACCGCCCATGACACCGAGCTTGCCCAGCACACTGAGCCTGGCCGCGGTTCCGCGCCCGGCCGGGGCGCCGAGCTTGCCCACCGCACCGAGCCCCTCCGGGGCGCCGAGCCTGCCCGCGGCGCCGAGCCTGCCCGCGGCGCCGAGCTTGCCTTCGACACCGTGCCTGCCCGCGATGCCGAGCCCCCTCGGGGCGCCGAGCCCCGCGCGGGCGCCGTGCCTGCCCGCGATGTCGAGCCTGCCGTGACGCGGGGATCCGGGGCGAGGAACGCGGGCCTGGTGTCCGCGCTGGCCCTGGCGGCCGTGGTCACGGCGGTCGGCTGCACGGCCGTCGCGGCAGGCCAGGGCGGCTCGCACGGGGCCGGCGGCGCGGCCGGGGCAGGCGATCCGGCCAGCCAGTCAGCCGCCCGGCAGGCACGCGCACCGGCTCCGGCGGTGGTGATCGTGCGGCATGTCGTGCTGGCCGACGGTCACCTCATGACGGTGGCCCGATTCAGCGGCGGCGTCCGCTTCGTGCTGCACTGCGGCAGCGCGGATCCTGGCTCGGCGTGCCCGAGGTCTCTCCGGGCCGGGCCGGCCGTGGGGTCGGCCGCCAGGCGGTGGCTCGTGGCCGCGTTCAACGGCGGCTTCAAGCTGTCGGCCGGTGTCGGCGGCTACGAGCAGGAAGGCAGGATCGTCAGCCCGCTGGTGCCGGGTCGGGCGAGCCTGGTGATCTACCGGTCCGGGGCGGCCAGCATCGGGGTCTGGGGTCACGGCGTCCCGCGTCCTGGCCGCCGGGTGGTCAGCGTCCGGCAGAACCTGGGCCTGCTTGTGGCCGGCGGGCGGCCGACGCCCGCGTCGGCCAGCTGGCAGGCCTGGGGGGCGACGATCACCGGCGGCGAGTTTGTCGCCAGGAGCGCGGTCGGCCAGACCGCCAGGGGCCAGCTGATCTACGCGGCCAGCATGTCTGCGAGCCCGGCCGACCTGGCCGCGGCTCTGGTCCAGTTCGGAGCCAGGGTCGGCATGCAGCTCGACATCAACCCGGAATGGGTGCAGCTCGCTTACGCGCACCGGCCGGGAGGCCACCTGGTCAAAGGGGTGATCGGCCAGGTGCGCCCGGCCGATCAGTACGTCGTCGGCTGGACCAGGGACTTCATCGCCGTCCTGGCCTCCTGGCTGCCCGTCACCGCACCGGGCGTCCGCGTCGTCGGGTAGCCGAACGGGCCAGGCCGCCGGCCGGATGGTCAGCTGGCCAGGATGTCGGCCAGATTGAAGCTGACCGGCTCCTCAAGCTGGCTGAATCCGCAGGACGCCGGGTCACGGTCGGGCCGCCACCGCACGAACTGCGCGGTATGCCGGAACCTGGTCCCCTCCATGTGGTCGTACCTGACCTCGACCACCCGCTCGGGCCGCAGCGGAACGAAGGACAGGTCCTTGCCCGCGTTCCACCGGCTGGTCTGCGCCTCGGTCGGGTTCCGTACCCCGGCCATCTGCTCCGCCCAGTTCCACGGATGGCCGTCGAAGCTGGTGACGAGCGGCTGTAGCTCGACGAACAGTTCCCGGCGTCTGGCCAGCGGAAAGGCGCCAATGACGCCCACGCTGGCCAGGTTGCCCGACTCGTTGAACAGGCCGAGCAGCAGCGAGCCGATCGCGTCGTCGGCGCCCTTGTGCAGCCGGTATCCGGCCACCACGCAATCGGCCGTCCGATCGTGCTTGATCTTGAACATTGCCCGCTTGTCCGGCTGATAGCTGCCGTCGAGCGGCTTGGCGATGATGCCGTCCAGACCTGCCCCCTCGAACTGGCTGAACCAGACCTCGGCGAGTCCGATGTCCGGGGTAGCCGGGGTCAGGTACACCGGCGGGTGAGCGCCGGCGAGTGCCTCCCGCAGGACCTCGCGGCGCCGGGCGAACGGCTCCTCGGTGTAGTCGTCGTCACCGAGCGCGAGCAGGTCGAACGCGACGAACGCGGCCGGCGTCTTCTCGGCGAGCATCCGGACCCGGCTGTCGGCCGGATGAATCCGCTGCAGCAGCGCCTCGAAGTCCAGCTTGCGCCCGTCGGCGTCCGGGATGACGATCTCGCCGTCGATGACGCATCGCTCAGGAAGGCTGGCCAGCACCGCCGCGACTACCTCGGGGAAGTAGCGGGTCATCGGCCGCTCGTTCCTGCTGCCGATCTCGACATCGGCGCCGTCACGGAAGACGATCGACCTGAACCCGTCCCACTTAGGTTCATAGCTCATCGCTCCGAGGGGGATCGCGCCAACCGACTTGGCCAGCATCGGGGCCACCGGGGGCATCACAGGAAGAAGCATGGCTCCCATTTTGCTCCGGTCAGGGACGCGGCGCATGAGCGCGGGGCCATTGGCGGCTGGTCCCGCGCAGGGAGCTGCCTCGTCCGGCCGCGACGAGCGCTGGGCGATGATTGACCTGAGGGCAACCGCGCTTTTCGCCGGCCGCCGGCGTTTCCGACCGCGCCAGTGCGGCGGGGTTGACGACGTCGGGCTCTCGGCGTAGACAGTCCAGACGTAGCGGCTGGCCGCGGGCTGCGGCCAGCGGTCCGTCGCAAGGCCCGAGCGAGAGATGGCGGGGAGCTGTGCATAGCCAACTGAAGAGCCTGCGGCCGTGGCTGGCGCCGCTTGCGGTCCTCGTTGCCATCGGCGTCCTCGTTCCCCCGTTCGCGACGGCTGCGGAGCGATACGTCTTCATGCAGGCGCTCCAGTTCGCGGCGCTCGCTGTCGCGGTCCCGGCACTGCTGGTGATCGGGGCGCCGTGGCACCGGTGGGCGAGCGGCCGGCCAGTTCAGGCCGGTGCCCGTGCGGGCCGGTCAGGCGCGGGCGGCGCTGCTGCCGCGGGCACCCGTTCCGGCGCCGGTGCCCCTGATGCCGGGGCTGATGCGGAGGCCCGGCCGGCCGGTACTCACCTGGTCGACCGGATCGCGATAGCGCGGTCACACAGTCCTGGCACGCTCCGTGCCTGGGCCTGCCTGGTCGCCTATATCGCCGCGGTCATCGTCTGGCGGCTGCCGCCGGTCGTCAACGCGCTGGCCAGGCACCCGGTCCTGACGGCGGCGGAGGCCGTGACGCTGATCGCTGCTGGCTGCGGCCTCTGGCTGGAACTGGTGGAGTCGCCGCCGATGCTGCCCAGGATCTCCCGGCCGCAGCGAGCCGCGTTCGCGGCGCTGCCGATGTGGTCGATCTGGGCGCTGGCCTACATCATGGGCTTCTCCCGCGGCGTCTGGTTCACCGCGTTCGCGCAGCCCGCAGGGCATCATGGCCCCGGCATCGCTGCCGCTCAGCAGATCGCGGCCGGCGTCCTGTGGGCCGTTGCCGCACTGTGCTTCGTGCCCGTCGTCTTCGTCTCCCTGATGACGTGGCTCCGCGACAGCTCGGACCCGGACGCAGAGCTTTCCGAGGTGCCGCCGGCCGCCCGGCCGGCGCTGCTGCGGCCACCACGCGGCTGGCGGATGCCGTCCGCCTGACGCGACCGGTTGTGACGCCGCGGATGGTCCGGTCGCCGGCCCGGGGCTGAGCCGCCCGCCAGCCGGGCTTCCCTGGCGGGCCGGTTAGCTGGACCGGGCCTGAGCCGGTCCGGCGTGCCCTGGGTCGCGGCGGCGCGGCCAGGGCAGCAGCTCGGCGAGCGACAGGTGGGCCGCGCCAGCCGAGCGG
>DATNIU010000147.1:0-14840 GCA_035604275.1 Streptosporangiaceae bacterium
TGCCCCCCGGCCGGCCGCGCCGAAGCCGACCGCGCCCAAGTCGGTGATGCCCAAGCCTGCCGCGCCCAGGCCGACCGCGCCGAAGCCGAGCGCGCCGAGAGCATCGGCCGCGAAGCCCGGCGAGGCCAGACCGGTGCCGGGACCGCGGGCCAGGACGGCCGAGCAAGGCGCGGCGGAAGCCGAGGCCGGGAGCTGACCGGCTAGCGGCCGCCGCACGAGGACTGCACGAGAACGCGCCCGCGACAGGCACCTGTCGTCGGGTGAACAACACCGACGCGTGCGAAGAGCACGCCAGGAACGAGGGATGCGGCGACATGCCGAAGATGAAGACGCACAGCGGTGCCAAGAGGACGTTCAAGGTGACGGGCACTGGCAAGATCATGCACCGCCGGTCCAATCGCGCTCACCTGCTTGAGCACAAGCCGAGCACGCGCACCCGCCGTCTGGCGAATCCGGTGGATGTCTCGCCGGCTGACCTGAAGAAGATGAAGAAG
This sequence comes from Streptosporangiaceae bacterium, assembly GCA_035604275.1. GTDB lineage: Bacteria > Actinomycetota > Actinomycetes > Streptosporangiales > Streptosporangiaceae > Chersky-822. The sequence continues at coordinate 495 of DATNIU010000147.1, forward strand.
CTGCTGGGCAAGTGACCCGGTCCGCCGCAAGGGAGTCGAACATATGGCACGCGTAAAGCGGGCGGTCAATGCCCATAAGAAGCGCCGGGTTGTGCTGGAGCGGGCGAGTGGTTACCGCGGTCAGCGGTCTCGCCTGTACCGCAAGGCCAAGGAGCAGCAACTGCACTCCATGACCTACGCCTACACGGACCGGAAGGACCGCAAGGGTGCTTTCCGCAGGCTATGGATTCAGCGCATCAACGCCGCTGCCCGCGCCGAGGGCGTCACCTATAACCGGTTCATCCAGGGGCTGAAGATCGCGGGCGTCGATGTGGACCGCAAGATGCTCGCGGACCTCGCCGTCGCTGACCCGAAGGCATTCTCGGCGCTGGTCGAGGTGGCGCGCAAGGCACTTCCGGCCGACGTGGACGCCCCGCGCGCGGCCGCGGCCTGAGGCCAGTAGCCGGCTCGGCCGCCGCTCTCGGCACCGCATGGCGTGATCGGCGGTGACATCGGGCCGAGGCACCATGATCGTGGAGAGTTAGCCCCGGAACGCGGCTGAATCTCCGCGATCATCAAGACGGGCCTGATTAGAGGAGCCTGACTCGATGCTGACCGGGCCGAAGTGAGCGAGCTGGCCGGTGCTCGCTCCCCTCGGGTGCGGGCTGCGCGGCAGCTCGCCAAGCGGGCGATGCGCGAGCGAGCCAGGCTCTTCCTCGCCGAGGGCCCGCAGGCGGTCAGGGAGGCGCTCGGCAGGCAGAGCGGACCTGGGCTGGCGGAAAGCTCTGGCCCGGCGGAAGACTCTGGCGGACGGGAAAGCCCCGGTCGGCAGGGCGGCCGCGGTCAGCTAGGCCGGCTTGGCCGCGGATCGGGGCCAGGTCAGGCCTCGCAGATCACCGAGCTGTTTGTGACGACCGGTGCCAGATCGCGGCATGGCGAGCTGGTCGACGCCGTGAGCGGCGCGGGCGTTCCCGTGCACGAGGTGAGCGGCGAGCTGATGGCCGAGCTCGCCCAGACCGTGACCCCGCAGGGCCTGCTCGCGGTCTGCCGGTTCGTCGACGTGCCGCTCGCCGAGCTGACCTCGGCCGCGCCGCGGCTCGTGGTGGTGCTGGCGAACGTCCGCGATCCGGGCAACGCGGGCACCGTGCTGCGAACCGCGGACGCCGCCGGAGCGGACGGGGTGATCTTCGCCGACGCCTCGGTAGATCCGTACAACAGCAAATGTGTCCGGTCCTCGGCCGGCTCGCTGTTTCATCTGCCGGTCGTGCTCGGTATCTCGGTCCGGCAGGCGGCGGCGGCCTTGCGCGCCGCCGGGATGACGGTGCTCGCCGCTGACGGCGGCGCCCGGCTGCGGCTCGATGACCTCGAGAGCGATGCGCGGCTCGCGCGGCCCACCGCATGGCTCTTCGGCAACGAGGCCTGGGGGCTGCCCGCAGACCTGCTCGAGATGGCCGACGCGGCGGTTGCCGTGCCCATCTACGGTCGCGCGGAGAGCCTGAATCTGGCTGCCGCGGCGGCCGTCTGCCTCTACGCGTCGGCTCGCGCGCAAGATGGGGGGTGCCGCTCAGTCCGCCGGACGCGCTAGGCTCTGATCACGTTGCGTCATGAGCGACCCGGGGTCGGGTCACGGCTGGTGGCCAGTGGCGCGGCACTGCCGGCAGCGGGTTACCCCCCGGACCCGTCGCCGCAGCGTGAGCGTGCCGGGGCAGTGGTCGGCGAAGGCGGCAGTCCAAGGTGGACCGGATCATGCCTGGTCAGGCGAGTGCGGCGGTCGTGAGCACGGCCGACGTGCACTGGCATGCATCGAGCGCAGTGACCGGCAGTGCCGCCGCTCCGTTGGCGACCGCCAGCACCGGCCCGGCCCGCGGCTCGCTGGCTGCCGAGGCCGCCGGCTCTGGTCTTCCGGCCGATGAGCTCGGCCGGACCGGCGCTGGTGACGCCGCCGCTGGCCTGCTCAGCGCCGATGACCTGCCCGACGGCCTCGTCGTCGCCGATCGGTACGGCAGGGTCGTCATCTTCAACCGGGCAGCCGAGCGGCTGACCGGGATCCGGGCGGACCGGGCGCTCGGCCAGGATCTGCGCACCGCGCTGCCGCTGGCCGACCGGGAGGGCCGCTGCTGGTGGCAGCTGTCCCGGCCGTACGACGGCCTGTCCATCCGCACCAGGCACCCGGAGCGGCCGCTGCATCTCGCTGACGGCACCGAGCTGCTGGTCAGCGTCGGCTACGTGCGCGATCCACGCGGCGAGGGCCCGCGGACCGGGTGGCACCGCGATCCGGGTGCGGTGCGGCGGCTCACGATTACGCTGCGCAGCGCCGAGCAGCGGGCCAGGATCGAGCGGACCAGAGCCGACCTGGTCTCCACCGTCGCCCACGAGCTGCGATCACCGCTCACCAGCGTCAAGGGCTTCACCGCGACCCTGCTGGCGAAATGGCCGAGGTTCACCGACGACCAGAAGCGGGTCATGCTGGAGACCGTCAACGCCGACGCCGACCGGGTCACCCGCCTGATCACCGAGCTGCTCGACGTGTCCAGGATCGAAGCGGGCCGGATGGAGGTGCACAGGGAGCTTGTCGACATCGCCGCCCGCGCCGCGAAGATCGTGGCCGGCCGGGTGGCGGCCGGCGAGGCCGAGAGCAGGTTCCAGATCGTGCGCCGCGGCGAGCTGCCCGAGACGTGGCTGGACGTCGACAAGATCGACCAGATCCTCTGCAACCTTATTGAGAACGCCGTCAGGCACGGTGCTGGTACCGTTACTACCGTGATCGAGTCGGCGCTGGTGTCCGGTGCTCCCGGGATCGCGGTTTCGGTCCGCGACCAGGGTCAGGGCATCGCGCCCGAGTTCGCTCCGAGGGTGTTCCGGCAGTTCTGGCGCGCCAAGCGGCGCGGCGGCGCCGGTCTCGGCCTGTTCATCGTGAAGGGGCTGGTCGAGGCGCACGGCGGCGCCATCGCCGTCGCGCAGGCACCAGGCGGCGGCGCCGAGTTCCGATTTACCATGCCCGCCGGCGTGCCCGATCACTGCTGATCCGATCTGGGCTGACCGGCGGGCGTACCTGGGCGATCTCCCGAGCGGCGGCATGAGCGGTCCGAGGCATGACCCGCCGGCAGCGGCACCGCCGCCGGCGCGCTGACCATCTGCCCGAGTGCCGGCAGCAGCGCGTGCGAGCCGTTATGGATGATCGCTGAATGTGTCGTTGCCCGGCATCCGGTGACCACAGGAGAGCAGCAGTCGATGTCCGCACCGAATAACACCTATGATCCAGTCCGCGTCGCGGCGCTGGCGCCGGCCGAGGTCGAGCGGATGACCGCCGAAGCGCTCGCCGCGATCATGGACGCCGGTGACCTTGCCGAGCTGAACCAGGCCAGGCTGGCGCACCAGGGCCGGGAGGCGCCCCTCACCCTCGCCGGCGCCGAGATCGGCGCGCTGCCACCGGAGGCCAAGGCCGAGGCAGGCCGCCGGGTCGGCGAGGCGAAGAGGCAGGTAGCCCAGGCATACGCCGCACGCCAGGCCGAGCTTGAGGCGGACCGGGACTCCAGGGTGCTGGCCGAGGAGGCCGCCGACGTGACGCTGCCGTGGGACCGGCAGCCATCCGGCGCGCGCCATCCGGTCACCATCGGGGCCGAGCGGCTGGCCGACGTCTTCATCGGGATGGGATACGAGATCGCCGAGGGGCCCGAGGTGGAGGCCGAGTGGTACAACTTCGACGCGCTCAACTTCCCGCCTGACCATCCGGCACGGGAGATGCAGGACTCGTTCTGGATCGCCGGACCTGACGGCACCAGCCGGTCCGGCCTGGTGCTGCGGACCCATACCTCGCCGGTCCAGATCCGGGCCATGCTGACCAGGCCGCTGCCGCTCTATGTGGTCAGCCCGGGCAAGTGCTTCCGCAGCGACGCGCTTGATGCCACGCACAGCCCGGTTTTCCACCAGATCGAGGGCCTGGCCGTGGACGAGGGACTGACCATGGCCGACCTGCGCGGCGCGATCAGCACCTTCGTCGCGGCGATGTTCGGTGAGGGGCTGCGGACCAGGCTCCGCCCTGACTTCTTCCCGTTCACCGAGCCGTCGGCTGACGTCTCGATGGAGTGCCACGTCTGCCGCGGCGCCTGCACCGAGCCGGGCGGCAGCCCGTGCCGGGTCTGCAAGTCCCAAGGCTGGATCGAGATCGCCGGCTGCGGGATGGTCAACCCCCGGGTGCTCGTGGCCTGCGGCATCGACCCGGACCGCTACAGCGGCTTCGCGTTCGGGCTCGGCATCGAGCGCTCCCTGATGATCAGGAACGGAATGGCCGACATCAGGGACGCCGTCGAGGGTGATGTCCGGTTCAGCAGGGCACTCGGGGTGGAGGCGTAATGCGAGTCCCGCTTTCCTGGCTGCGCGAGTACGCGGCGCTGCCCGATCCGGTCGACCCGGACGAGGTCGCCAGGCGGCTGACGGCGGTCGGCCTTGAAATCGAGGGTATCGAGCGGGTCGGGCAGGACATCAGCAACGTTGTCGTGGCCCGCGTGCTCGAGATCGAGGAGCTGACCGGGTTCCGGAATCCGATCAGGTACTGCCGGGTGACCAGCGGCGGGCCGGAGTCGGAGCGGCAGCTCATCTGCGGCGCGGTCAACTTCGTCGCTGGCGACCTGGTGCCGCTGGCGCTGCCCGGCGCGAGGCTGCCCGGCGGCTTCGAGATCAGCGCGGTCAGGAAGTACGGGCGGATCTCGGACGGCATGATCTGCTCCGCGGCCGAACTGGGACTTGGCGATGACCACACCGGGATCATGGTGCTGCCGCCTGACGCGCCGCTCGGCGCGGACTTCGCCGGTTACGCCGGACTGGCCGACGTGGTCTTCGATGTCAACGTGACCCCGGACAAGGGCCATGCGCTGTCGGTCCGGGGGATGGCCAGGGAGCTGGCGACCGCGTTCGGTGCGGACTACACCGACCCGGCCGACGTCATGCTGCCGCTGCCGGGGGCCGCAGGACCGGATTCCCGGCCGGCGCCCGTCGTCGTCGGCGCCGGCTCTGATCAGGTGCATCAGGTCAGCATCGCCGACCCAGCCGTGTGCGACCGGATCGTGCTGCGCGAGGTACGCGGGATCGATCCGGCCCGGCCGACGCCGCTCGCGGTGCGGGTCCGGCTGGCCAGGGCTCACCAGCGCAGCGTCTCGCTGGCTGTCGATATCACCAACTACCTGATGCTCGAGCTCGGCCAGCCGCTGCACGCTTTCGACCGGTCCGCGCTGAACGGCCCCATCGTCGTGCGCCGGGCCAGGCCGGGCGAGCGGCTGGAGACGCTGGACCATGTGGTCCGCCAGCTAGATCCCGATGACATCCTGATCACCGACAGCTCCGGCCCGATCTCGCTGGCCGGGACGATGGGCGGGCTGGCGACCGAGGTCAGCGACACCTCTACCGACGTGGTGATCGAGGCAGCCCATTTCAGCGCGCCAGGAACCGCGCGGATGAGCCGCAGGCACCGGCTGTTCAGCGAGGCGTCGGCCAGGTTCGAGCGCGGCGTCGACTACGAGCTACAGCGGCGCGCGTCGGCCAAGGCCGCGGCGATGCTGGCCGAGCTGGGCGGCGGCACCGCGGTTCCCGGCTACGCCATGGCGTCGGCGCCGGTGCAGCCGGTGCGGATCGTCATCCGGGCCGACCACCCCGATCGGGTGGCCGGCCGCAGTTATGGCGCGGCGACCGTGATCGGCAGGCTGCGGGAGGTCGGCTGCGAGGTCAGCCAGGATGGCGACCTGCTCACCGTGCTGCCGCCATCGTGGCGCCCGGACCTGACCGACCCCAATGACCTTGCCGAGGAGGTGATCAGGCTCGAAGGTTACGAGCGGATCGGGATCGCGATGCCGCGCGCCGTGGCCGGCCGGGGCAGGACGGCGACGCAGCGGCTGCGCGCCACGATCGGCCGCGCTCTGTCCGGGTCCGGCTGCACCGAGGTGCTCAGCAGCCCGTTCGGGTCGGCGGCCGACCTTGACCGGCTCCAGCTGGCCGCCGGCGACCCGCGACGCCGGGCGGTCGCGCTGGCCAACCCGATCAGGGACGAGGAGCCGCTGCTGCGCACCACGCTGCTGCCCGGGCTGTTCCGGGTGCTGAACCGCAACGCGGGGCGCGGCTTCGCCGATCTGGCGCTGTTCGAGATCGGGATGGTCTTCAGGGCACGGGACGGCTCCGGTGACGGGCGTCCGGGCCAGCTGGTCGCGCCGATCCTGGCGATCGACCGGGGACCTGAGCCCGGTGAGCTCGCCCAGCTCGAGGCGGCACTGCCCGAGCAGCCGCGGCACATCGCGGTGGTGCTGACCGGCGAGCATGACGCCTCCGGGTGGTGGGGCGCCGGACGGCCGGTCAGCTTCTATGACGCGATCAGGGCCGCGCGCACCGTGCTCGAGGTCAGCCGGGTGCCTTACGCCGTCCAGGCAGGCCGGTGCGAGCCGTGGCATCCGGGCCGGTGCGCGGAGTTCCGCCTGGGACAGACCGGGCCGGCCGACGGGCCAGACGGCGCCGCTCAGTCGGCGGTCGTCGGCTACGCCGGCGAGCTGCATCCGCGGATCATCGCGGCTTACGGGCTGGCGCCCCGGACCTGCGCGATGGAACTCGATCTGTCGGCGATCGAGCGCGCGGCCGCCGCTCAGCCGCCCGCCCAGGCGCCGGTCATATCGGGCTACCCGGTGGCGACACAGGATGTGGCGCTGGTTGTCGGCGAGACGGTTCCGGCCGCGAGTGTCGAGGCCGCGCTGGTGGCCGGGGCGGCGACCGTCACGTCCGGGGCCCTGCTTGAGGAGGTCAGGCTGTTCGACGTGTACACCGGTGAGCAGGCCGGGCCCGGGCGCAAGTCGCTGGCCTACTCGCTGCGGTTCAGGGCGCCGGACCGGACGCTGACCGCCGACGAGGTCAGCGCGGCCAGGGACGCGGCGGTCGCCGAGGCAGCCCGGCTGACCGGCGCCGCGCTGCGCGGCGCCTGACGCGCTGGCCTACCTGGTCAGCCCGGCGTCGATAAGCCGCGGAACGCAGGCGTCGAAGATGTCGTCCTCGCCACGGGGCGGGCCAGCCACGAGGAAATAATCCAGGTAGCGCAGCCCGTGGTCGCAGTCGGGCCGCCGGCCGGGGCGCCCATCCTTGTGCCGTTCTCGGGCAAGGCCCTCGCTCACGCCGAGGCCAGTTTCGCCAGGCTCAACGAGGCGCTCAAGCAGCGAGCCGAGACTAGCTGAGCGGGCCGCCGCGGGCTGACCCGGGATCAGCCTGAATCTGGCAGCAGTTCGAGTATCTCGTTGCCATCCTCGGTACATCTGGATGCCTTGCCGGTCTTCAGCACGGTCGGCGTGGGGAATCCCTGGCAGGTCCAGCCCCTGACCTTGACCGGCCCGCCGCCGCCGTTGCCTGGCGCCTGGCCCGATCGGACGGCGCGGGCGTACCCCCGCTCGATGGCCAGCGCGGTGCTGCAGGTGATCTGGCCCCGAGTGATCTCGACGCTCACCGGGACCTCGGCCGCCGTCTTGGCGGTGCCGCACCGCCTGCCCGTCGTTCCGGCCGAACTGCGGCTCGCGGCCGGGCTCGTCCCGGTCCCTGGCGCGTTGCTGCACCCTGCCGCCAGCCCGAGAGCGACCGCGGCGGCGAGCGCTCCGCGGCGCAGCCTGGTTCGCCGCTCGCGAGGGCGGCCGGGTCGTCGGCGAGGCTGCATGCGGTCTCCTTCCTGCGCCCATCATCATGCCGTCCGGTGCCGGCAATCGGAAGCAGATCGCGCCGCTTCGGCGCTTAACGCCCCAACCCGTGCCCGCCGCGCCGCGGCCGCTGTTTGCATATTCAAACATGCTCCTGCATAATCATTCACAGACAGGCACCCGCTTCCCGAAGCCAGCACGGACCCGGCCCAGCCGCGGGCCCCGAGGCAGCGACCGGGGCCACCGGGCCGACCGGGACTACGGTCCTGCGCGGCCGGGCCATCCGCGCCGGGCGGGCCCGATGGCCGGATCCGGTCGGCAAGGCAGCGGTGCGCGGCCCGAGGCGGGGCGGGCCGGACGGCGGCGATGTCGCGCTCGCGGGCGTGACGGCAGTGGTGCCGGGGTGGATGAGGTGGCAGTGCCTGGGCGGCGCCAGCGGCCAGGTGGCCGTGCCGCAGTTGTCGTGATCGGGCTGGAGGGTCGATGGGAATGCGGGTCGCGGTAGCCGGCGCGAGCGGCTACGCGGGCGGGGAGCTGCTGCGGTTGATCGCAGGGCATCCTGACCTGGAACTCGACGCCGTCACGGCCGGCAGCAGCGCGGGTCAGGCGATCGGCGATCTGCACCCGAACCTGGCCGGGTGCGCCGGCCTGGCCGGGCGGACGTTCGAGCCCCATGAAGCTGCCGATCTTTCCGGCTGCGATCTCGTGTTCATCGCTATGCCTGCCGGCCAGTCCGCCGCGCTGGCGGCGCGCATCGCGGACACGACCAGGATCGTAGATCTCGGGCCGGACTTCCGGCTCGCCGAAGCCGGCGCGTGGACCCGGCACTATGGCGGCGCCCATGCCGGCCGGTGGGTGACCGGGCTGCCCGAACTTCCTGGCGCACGCGCGCTGATCGGCGCCGCCAGCCGGGTCGCGGCGCCCGGCTGCTATGCCACGGCGGCGATCCTGGCGCTCGCGCCGCTGGTTGCCCGCGGCCTCGCCGAGCACGATGACGTGGTGGTCGTGGCCGCATCCGGTACCTCGGGCGCCGGCCGGGCGCTGCGTGCTGATCTGCTCGGCAGCGAGGTCATGGGGGCGGTCTCGGCTTACCAGGCAGGCGGCGCGCACCGGCACACGCCGGAGATCGAGCAGGCGCTCGGCGAGATCGGGGCCGGGCCGGCCGGGGCGTCGCGCGGCCGCGAGGTCCGCGTGTCCTTCACTCCGCTGCTCGCGCCGATGCCGCGCGGCATCCTGGCCACGTGCACCGCTCGTCTGCGCTCCGCGGCGACAGACACCGATGGCGTCCGCTCGGCGCTGGCCGCGGCCTACGCCGGCGAGCCGTTCGTCTGCCTGCTGCCGGAGGGCCGATGGCCGAGCACGGCCGCGGTGGCCGGCTCCAACGGCGTCCACGTGCAGGCCGCGGCCGATTCCCGGTCGGGTCGCGTCACGGTCGTCACCGCCATCGACAACCTGGGCAAGGGCGCAGCCGGCCAGGCGATCCAGGACGCCAACCTGATGCTCGGCCTCGCCGAGACGGCAGGCCTTACCTCGATCGGAGTCGCACCATGAGCGTCACAGGACCGCTGGGGTTCCGCGCGGCAGGCGTGGCCGCCGGGCTCAAGACGTCGGGCAGCCCGGACGTGGCTGTGGTTGTCAACGACGGGCCTTCGGCCGCTGCCGCCGGCGTCTTCACCGCCAACCGGGTCAAGGCGGCCCCGGTTCAGTGGAGTCAGCAGGTCATCGCGGACGGGCGGATCCGGGCCGTCGTGCTCAACTCGGGCGGCGCCAACGCGTGCACCGGACCCGCCGGGTTCGGCGACACCCGTCAGACAGCCGAGCACCTGGCCGGGATCCTGTCGGTCGCGCCAGAAGAGATCGCGGTCTGCTCGACCGGGCTGATCGGTGAGCGGCTGCCGATGCACCGGCTGCTCGTGGGCGTGGACGCGGCGATCGCATCGGCATCGGTGGCCGGCGGGGTGGCGGCGGCGAACGCGATCATGACGACCGACAAGGTTGCCAAGACGTGCTGCCTGCAAGGCAGCGGATACCTGATCGGCGGCATGGCGAAGGGCGCCGCGATGCTCGCGCCGGCGCTCGCCACGATGCTGGTCGTGCTGACCACCGATGCCGACCTGGCGCCAGGCCAGCTCGACCAGGCATTGCGCGATGCGGTCGCGGTGACCTTCGACCGGCTGGACTCCGACGGTTGCATGTCAACCAACGACACCGTGCTGCTGCTTGCCAGCGGCGCGTCAGGAGCGCGGCCTGGTCTGGCCGAGTTCACATCCCTGCTGACCGGCGCGTGCGCGGACCTGGCCAGGCAGCTGATGCTGGACGCCGAAGGGGCCAGCAAGGCCGTCTCCATCGAGGTGACCGGCGCGGCGACCGAGAACGACGCGGTGACCGTCGGGCGTGCCGTCGCCCGGTGCAACCTGCTCAAGTGCGCCATCAATGGCGAGGACCCGAACTGGGGCCGGGTGCTCGCCGCGGTGGGAACGACCAGCGCGCTCTTCGAGCCAGATCGGCTGAACGTCGCGATCAACGGTGTCTGGGTATGCCGTAACGGCGCGCCGGGCGCGGATCGGGCCGAAGTCGATCTGCGGCCAAGGGACGTGACCATCACCGTCGACCTGTCCGCCGGGCACGCAAGCGCGACGATCCTGACTACCGATCTGACCGCCGCGTACGTTCAAGAGAATTCCGCGTACTCGACGTGATGGCGGCACAGGAGACGGGGCACGAGGCGGGGCGCGAGGTGCACGCCCAGGCGGGCGCGATGGTCAAGGCGGCGACGCTGATCGAGGCGCTGCCGTGGCTTGAGCGGTTCCACGGCCAGATCGTGGTGATCAAGTTCGGCGGCCACGCGATGACCGACGATGCGCTCCGGCGCGCGTTCGCACAGGACGTGGTGTTCCTCTGGTATGCCGGGCTCCGGCCGGTCGTCGTGCACGGCGGCGGTCCGCAGATCAACGCGCACCTGGACCGGCTGGGCATGCGGACGACCTTCAGGGCCGGCCTGCGGGTCACCACGCCCGAGGCGATGGACGTCGTCAGGATGGTCCTGACGGGCCAGGTGAACAGGGACGTGGTCGGCCTGATCAACGCCCATGGGCCGTTCGCCGTCGGCCTGTCGGGAGAGGACGCGCACCTGCTGACCGCCCGCCGGGTGCAGGCCACCACCGCGGACGGTGAGACAGTTGACATCGGCCAGGTCGGCGAGGTCGACTCGGTCAATCCCGGCGCGATCAGCGCGCTGATCGCCGACGGTCGCATTCCGGTCATTTCCAGCGTGGCCCGCAGTGCGGCCGGCGAGGTACTCAACGTGAACGCGGACACAGCGGCTGCCGCGCTCGCCGTGGCGCTGGGCGCGGCCAAGCTTGTGGTGCTGACCGACGTGGCCGGCCTCTACTCCGGCTGGCCGCGCAACAAGCCCGCCGGCCGAACCGAATCCGGAACCGGGCCAGACGATCTGGCGCTGTCGGCTGAGCAGGCTGCGATGAACGGCGACAGCCGGCCGCCCGAGGTGATCAGCGAGATCAGCGCCAGCGCGCTGGCGGTGCTGCTGCCGGCCCTGAGCGACGGCATGATCCCCAAGATGACTGCCTGCCTGACCGCGGTGCGCGGCGGGGTTCCGCAGGCGCATGTCCTTGACGGGCGGCTGCCGCACTCGGTGCTGCTCGAGATATTCACCGATTCGGGGATCGGCACCATGGTGATCCCCGACGGAGCTGAGAGGCCGGCATGACAAGGACAGAACTTCTCAAGGACCGCTACGCCGCTGCCCTCATGCAGAACTACGGCATGCCGCCGGTCGCGCTGGCCCGCGGCAGCGGGTGCGTGGTCTGGGACGTGGACGGAAAGTCGTACCTCGACCTGATCGGCGGAATCGCGGTCAGCTCGCTCGGGCATGCCCACCCGGCCATCGTCTCGGCGGTGACCGAGCAGGCCGGGCTGCTGGCGCATACGTCCAACCTGTTCGTGCACGAAGGGCAGGTGGCGCTGGCCGAACGGCTGCTCGGCCTGCTCGGGCACGACGGCCGGGTCTTCTTCGCCAACTCAGGCACCGAGGCCAACGAGGCGGCGATCAAGCTGGTCCGCCGTCGCCAGGGGCCGGGCCGTCCGGTCTTCGTGGCCGCCGAGGGCAGCTTCCACGGCCGGACCATGGGTTCGCTCAGCCTGACGGGCAAGGGCTCTATCCGGGAGCCGTTCGCGCCATTCGGGCTTGACGTGAGGTTCGTTCCGTTCGGCGACGCGGACGCGCTGACGGCGGCCGTAGGGCCTGACTGCGCGGCGGTCTTCCTCGAGCCGTGCCTTGGCGAGGGCGGCGTGGTGCCAGCTCCGGCCGGCTACCTGAAGGCAGCCCGCGCCGCCTGTGACGGCGCCGGGGCGCTGCTGGTGCTCGACGAGATCCAGAGCGGGCTGGGGCGGACGGGCGCGTGGTTCGCCTTCCACCGCGAAGGGATCGTGCCTGACGTCGTCACGCTGGCCAAGGGCCTGGGCGGCGGCCTGCCGATCGGCGCGTGCATCGGAGTCGGCCCGTGCGGCGCCGCGCTGGGCAAGGGTGACCACGGCAGCACGTTCGGCGGCAATCCGATCGCCTGCGCCGCAGCGCTCGCGGTTCTCGACACCATCGAGCGCGACGGGCTGCTCGCTCATGTGACCGAGGTTGGCGCCCGGCTGGCAGCCGGGATCGAGGCGATCGACCATCCGCTGGTCGCGGGCGTCCGCGGCACCGGCCTGTGGCGGGCGATCGTGCTCACCGCGCCGGTCGCCGCCGCGGTCGAGGCGGCTGCCAGGCAGGCTGGGTTCCTGGTGAACGCGGTGCAGCCGGATGCGATCAGGCTGGCCCCGCCGCTGATCCTGACCGCGGACGAGGCCGACGCCTGGATCGCCGCGCTGCCGGGAATCCTGGCCCAGGCCAGCGTTCCGCCCGGACCGGAGGCGTGATGGCCGGCTCAGCCAGCGGCCAGGACGGCCCGCCCGTCCCGCCGGAGTGGCCGACGGTAAGCGAGCTGGCGGGCGGCACACCGGCGGGCGAGCAGCTGGCTGGCACTCCGGCGGGCAGCGGGTCAGCGGGCGGTATGTCGGTCGGCGGGCAGGTAACGGCGGACGGGGAGCCGGATCGCGGCCCGGCAGAGCGGGTCAGCCCGGCGACCAAGGCTGCCCGGCATGCCCTGATCACCGGGATCCTGGCTCAGCCGGGGCGGCCGGTTCGATCTCAGGAAGAGCTCGCCGACCGGCTCGCGGTGGTCGGCGTGCGGGTCACCCAGGCGACCCTCTCGCGTGACCTTGAGGAACTCGGCGCCGTGCGGCTGCGCGGTCCCGATGGCGCGCTGGTCTACGCTCTGCCTCCCGAGCCGCCATCCGGCCTGGCCGATCCCGATCACGCTGTCCGCGGCCAAGCCTCTCGCCACGCCAGCAGCGCCGCACGCGACCAGGGCGCGGACGAACTCGCCGGGCTCGCCGGGCTGGTCGCCGGCCTGGCAGGCGGGACCACGGGCCTGGCCAGGGTCGCCGCCGAGCTACTGCTCTCGGCGGAGGCGAGCGGCAACCTCGTGGTGCTCCGCACGCCACCGGGCGCCGCTCAGCTGCTGGCATCGGCGATCGACAGGACCGCGATGCCTGCCGTGCTCGGAACCGTAGGCGGCGACGACACCGTGCTGGTCGTGGCGCGGCAGCCAGCCGGCGGCGACGAACTGGCCGGCCTGCTGCTGCGGCTCGCCGAACGGCGGGTTAGGCCGGGCGACGGCCAGGCCGGCGCGGCCTCCGCCGTCCAGGCACGGGCCGCGGGCACCCGCGCCGGGACCGTCGGCACCCGCACCGAAGCCACCGGCATCGACGCCGGGGCCACTGGTACCCAGGCGACTGGCGCCCGCACCGGGGCCACTGATACCCAGCCGGCGGGCGCCCGCGCCCGGGCCGCCGGTACACAGATCAAGCTCGCCGGTGCCCGGACCCGGGCGTTCCGTACCCAGACCAAGCTCGCCGGCGCCCGCACCCGGGCAGCCGGTACCCAGACCAAGATCACCTGAAAAGGGGGAAACGTGAGCAAGCGCGTGGTGCTGGCCTATTCGGGAGGCCTGGACACTTCGGTGGCGATCGGCTGGATCGCCGAGCGGACCGGCGCCGAGGTGATAGCCCTGGCTGTGGATGTCGGCCAGGGCGGCGAGGATCTGGAGACGATCCGCAAGAGGGCGCTGGCCTGCGGCGCCGCCGAGGCCGTCGTGGTGGATGCCAGGGCAGAGTTCGCCGCCAGCTACTGCATGCCAGCGCTGCGCGCAAACGCGCTCTACATGGACAGGTACCCGCTGGTCTCGGCGCTGTCCAGGCCGCTGATCGTGGCGCACCTGGCCAGGGTCGCCCGCGAGTACGGCGCCACGATCGTGTCGCACGGCTGCACCGGCAAGGGCAACGACCAGGTCAGGTTCGAGGTCGGGCTGGCCAGCCTGGCACCCGAGGTCAGCGTGCTCGCGCCGGTCCGTGACTCGGACATGACCAGGGACAAGGCGATCGAATTCGCCGCCGCGAACGAGCTGCCGATCGACGTCACGGCCAGATCGCCTTACTCGATCGACCAGAACCTCTGGGGCCGCAGCATCGAGACCGGGCACCTGGAGGACATCTGGGAGGAGCCGCACGACGACGTCTACGCCTACACCGCCGACCCGGCGCTGGTCCAGCCGGCCGACGAGGTCACGATCAGCTTCACCGACGGTGTCCCGGTCGCGCTGCA
>DATNIU010000148.1:0-12744 GCA_035604275.1 Streptosporangiaceae bacterium
CCGGCAGCGCTCCAGGCAGGCGATCACCTCTCGGTCGGACGTGGGGCTGAAGTCGGCGTAGAACTGGCCGATCGAGTAGAACGGCACCGGGGTCTGGAGGCAGACGAATTCGTCGGCGTCCGTTCCGATCCGGCCGGCGAATCCGGGCGGCGCGACCGGCACCGCGAGCATCACCCGCGCCGCGCCGCGGACCCTGGCGATCCGGCAGGCAGCCCGCGCCGTCGACCCGGTCGCGATGCCGTCGTCCACGACTACCGCGATCTTGCCGTCGAGCGGCAGCGGCGGCAGGTCGCCGCGGAAGCGCCGGGCGCGCCGGTCGAGCTCGACTCGCTCCTGCGCCTCGACGGCAGCGAGCTCGCGCGGCGTCACCCCGGCATGCTCGACGACGTCGGCGCTGACGACCCGCGTCCCCTGCTCGCCGATGGCGCCCATGCCAAGCTCGGGCTGGAACGGCACGCCAAGCTTGCGGACGACGATCACGTCAAGCGGTGCGCCGATGGCCGCTGCGATCTCGGCGGCGACCGGCACGCCGCCTCTCGGCAGGCCGAGCACAACGACCTGACCGGCTGGCAGCTCGCGCAGGCTCACGGCAAGCTGCCGGCCCGCATCGATCCGGTTGGCGAAGACCATATCGCCCCTCCCGCGGTTCACGGATGCAGGCCGTGGCCGGGAAAGACCGCATTGCGCGTGGCCATGATGGCCTGGTCGATCGGCTCGTCCGGGTCATAGCCATTCTCGAACCGGGGGAACGTAGCCGGCGCCCGCTCCGTCATGAGCTCTGGCGCGGTCGCGCCGGTACGACGCTTCACGTAGTCACGCCACGAATCCGGCGTCGCGGTGCCGGGATCGACCGGGCGGCCGGACGCCTCGGCGATCAGGTGGGTCCAGGTGCGCGGCACCACCTGGACGAGCTCGTAGCCGCCGCCTCCGGTCAGCAGCCAGCGTCCGCCGGCCATCTCATGCGCCAGCGCGTGCAGCGCGGCGTGCGCAGCCCGCTGCGCGTCGACGGTGAGCTCCAGGTTGGCGAGCGGGTCCATCCAGTGCGTGTCGCAGCCGTGCTGGCTGACCAGGATCTGCGGCCGGAACGCGCGCAGCAGCGGAGGCACGATCGCGTCGAACGCCCGCAGCCAGCCAGCGTCACGGGTGCCCGGCGGCAGCGCCACGTTGACCGCGGAGTCGGGAGCGTCCGGGCCGCCGGTCTCGGACGGGCGGCCGGTGCCGGGGAACAGGGTGGCCGGGTGCTCGTGCAGGCTGATCGTCAGCACCCGGAGGTCGTTGTAGAAGGCGGCCTGCACGCCGTCGCCGTGGTGCACGTCGATGTCGACGTAGGCGATCCGCTCCGCTCCCTGGCTGAGCAGCCATGCGATCGCGATCGCCGGATCGTTGTAGACGCAGAACCCGCTGGCATGATCGCGCATCGCGTGATGCAGGCCGCCGCCGATGCTCACGCCGTGCTCGGCCGCGCCCGACCAGACCGCACGGGCGGCGGCCAGGGTGGCGCCGGCTACCAGTGCCGACGCGTCGTGCATGCCGACGAAGATCGGGTCGTCCTCGGTGCCCAGGCCGAACCGGCCGTATACCGGCGCCGGATCAGGTCCGCCGGCCTGCTTGACCGCGGCTATGTAGCCGCGATCATGCACAAGCTCGAGTTCCGCGTCGGTCGCGGGCGCCGGGGTGACGACCGTGACCCCGGGCGCGTCGAGCACGCCGAGCTCGCGCGCGAGCTCGATGGTCAGCTCGACCCGGACCGGCGCCAGCGGGTGACCAGGCCCGAAGTTATAGCCGGCCAGCCGGTCGTCCCAGGCCACGTGCAAGGTGCAGGACATCAGGTCATCCTTCCCGCCGTCATCCCGGCATACCATCCGCCGGCCGCCATCAGCTGCTCATGCGAACCCCGCTCTGCCACTCTGCCACGATCGAGCACCACGATCTCGTCTGCCTGCTCCAGTCCGAGCGGATCGTGCGTGATCAGCAAGGTCGTCCGGCCGGACGATGCTGCCAGCAGGTCAGTGGTGAGGGCCAGCCGGTCCCGGCGGTCCAGGTGCGCGGTCGGCTCGTCCCAGATCAGCACAGCGGGATCGGCGAGAAACGCCCTGGCCAGCGCGATCCGCTGGCGCTCGCCGCCGGATACGGCGAGGCCGTGGGCGCCGACCCGGGTATCCCAGCGCTGCGGCAGGGACTCGATCCACGGCAGCAGCCTGGCGCGGCCGGCGGCCGAGGTCAGATCGGCCTCGGTGGCGGCCGGGCGGGCGAGCCTGATGTTCTCTGCGATGGTCGTGTCGAACAGGTACGGGTCCTGGGGGCAGCCGCCGATCAGGGTCCGTGTCTGGTCAGCGGCGAAGTCGCGCAGGTCGATTCCGTTGAGCGTGACGGTGCCGCCGGTGAACTCGCAGAAGCGGAGCAGGACCGATGCCACGGTCGATTTTCCGGCGCCTACCGGGCCGACTAGGGCTACGCGGCGGCCGGGAGGGAGGTCGAGGTCCAGGCCATTGAGGGCGCGGGGCGGGTCCGGCCT
Organism: Streptosporangiaceae bacterium; assembly: GCA_035604275.1. Classification (GTDB taxonomy): domain Bacteria; phylum Actinomycetota; class Actinomycetes; order Streptosporangiales; family Streptosporangiaceae; genus Chersky-822. Next base: position 2,516 of record DATNIU010000148.1, read on the forward strand.
GGACGGCCGCTGCGGTCTGACTTGAACAGCCTGACCAGAGGGACCGCCCGACCGGGACTGATCGAGTCTGTGGTGACTGTTCTGAACAGTCTGGGCGCGGGGGGCATCTGGCCAGGACGAGCTAACTGGCACGGCCTCAACGGCCTGGCCGCGAGGGGCGTCCGGATCAGACAGCCCCTCCGGTCCGGCTTGAACCGGCTGACCGGACCGGCCGTCCGCCCGGCCGGATGTGGCTGGGGGGTAGGTGACCTGGACGGCGGAGAGGCGGATGTGCACCGGGGGGTGGGGGAGCAGCGTCGGCACGGGCGGGTCAGACACAGGGTCTTGGGTGTCTTGGAGGGTGGATATCCGGGTGGCGGAGGTTCGGGAGTGGGCTAGCTGGATCGCGGCGGCGGGGAGGGCGGTCACGGCCTCGAAGGCGGCCAGGGCGGTCAGGGTGAGGACGGCTAGCGGAACGCGGGTCAGGGTGCCATGACTGACGGCGGTGACCCCCAGGGTCAGGACGGCCCAGAGGGTGAGGCCGGCGGCGGCGGTGGTCAGGCCGGTGCCGAGGGCTGCGGCGGTGGCGCTGCGGCGGGTCATCGCGGTCAGCGCGCGGTCGGCCGCCGTGATCTGGGCGAGCGCCTCGTCCTGGGCGCCCAGTGCGTGCAGGTCGGCGGCGCCGGCCAGCATGTCGGCGAACTGGGCGGCGAGATCGCCGCGGGCTGGGGCGGTGACGGCGGCTGCCCGGCGGGAGACCGCGGCGGTCAGCCAGGGCACGGCCAGACCGGCGAGCAGCAGGCCGGTCGCGAGCACCAGGCCGGCGGGCGCGAGCAGGACCAGGCAGACGCTCATCGCGCCGGCCCCGACCAGCGCGGCCGCCGCCGGGGGAGCGATTCCCCTGATGAACAGGTCCTGGGTGGCATCGACATCGCTGACCAGCGTGGCGAGCAGATCGCCCGACCTGAAGGCGGCCAGGCCGGCCGGGGCGAGCCGTTCCAGCTTGCGGTAGATCGCCACCCGGACGTCCGCCAGCACCCGGAACGCCACGTCGTGCGAGGCCAGCCGCTCGATGTAGCGGAAGGCGCCCCGGCTGATGCCGAGCGCCCGGACCGCGACCACGGCGATCGAGATCGCCACGATGTTCGGCTGCTGCGAGGCGCGGGCCAGCAGGAACCCGGAGACGGCGAGCAGCGCCACGGCGCTGCCGGTGGCCGCCGCGCCCGACGCGACGGCAAGCAGCAGCTGCCAGCGCATCGGCCTGGCCAGCCGCACCAGCCGGAGCATCGAACCGCGGCCTGGCCGGGAGACCGGCCCGACCGGCGATCCGGCGGAACCCGGCCGGGCACCTGGCCGGGCTGGCCCTGCGTGGGGACGAGCGGTCATGGCCGGGTCACCAGTGGTTCCGCTGCGGCAAGGGCCGGAACCGCTGCCTGCCCGCCTGCGCTGGGCGCCGGTGCGGTGTGCTCACAGAGGCGGCCGTTGGCGAGGGTCAGGACGCGGTCGGGGAAGGAGGCCAGGTCGAGATCGTGGGTGACCTCGATCACGGTGCGGCCGGACATCAGGCGGGCGATCACGGCGCTCAGCTCGCGGGCCGCCTGCCGGTCCAGGTGCGAGGCCGGCTCGTCGAGCAGCAGCAGCGGCGCGTCCCGCAGGAAGGCGCGCGCCAGCGCGATCCGCTGCCGCTGGCCGGAGGAGAGCCGGCAGCCGCGCTCGCCGAGCTGTGTGTCGTAGCCGCCGGCCAGGCCAGCGATCATGTCCGCCGCCCCGGCCAGCGCCGCGGCCCGCTCGATCTGGGCGCGGCTGGCCCCGGGCTGGCCGAGGGCGATGTTCTGGGCCACCGTTCCGGCGAACAGGTAGGGATGCTGCGGCACCCAGGCGATCTGCTGCCGCCATAGCTGGGCCGGGATCGACGCTATGTCGGCGCCGCCGGCCTCGATCCGCCCGGCCGTCGGCTCGGTGAGCCGCAGGATCAGCGCGAGCAGCGAGCTCTTCCCGGCCCCGCTCGGCCCGGTAATCGCGACTCGCTCGCCGGGCCGGACGGTCAGCTCCACCCCGGACAAGGCCGGCCGGTCGCGGCCAGGATATGCGAGGCGAATTGCGTGAAAGCTAATCGTGTCCTTGCGCAGGTCGACGCCGGCGGGCATGGTGCCTGGCCTGGCCGGGACGGCGGCCGGCGGCTGGCTGGCCGGGGTGTCCAGGATCCGCAGCACCCGGCCGGCCGCAGCGGCGCCCTCCTGGCTGGCGTGGAAGTGCAGGCCGACCGCGCGGAGCGGGATGTAGGCCTCCGGGGTGAGCAGCAGGACGAGCAGCGCGGTCTGGTAGCCCAGGTGGCCGCCGAGCAGGCGCAGGCCCACCTCGACGGCGACGACCGCGGTGGCCAGCGTGGCCGCGAGCTCGAGCACCAGCGATGAGAGGAACGCGGTCCGCAGCGTCCGCATGGTCGCGGCCCGGTGCTGCTCGGTGACCTGCGCGATGACCTGCGCCTGCGGCTTGGACCGGCCGAACAGCTTGAGCGTGGGCAGGCCCTCGACCACGTCGAGGAAGTGCCCGGCGAGCCGGGCGAGCAGCTCCCACCTGCGCTGCGTCTGCGCCCGGGTGTGCAGGCCGACCAGCACGGCGAAGAGCGGGATGATCGGCACGGTAACGGCGATCACGACGGCGGAGATCCAGTCGGCCGCCGCCACCCGGGCAAGCACGGCAACCGGCACCAGGCAGGCCAGCATGAGCTGCGGCAGGTACCGGGCGAAGTAGCTGTCCAGCGCGTCCAGGCCGCTGGTCGCGGTGGCGGCGATCTCGCCGGTCTGCTGGCCGGCCAGCCAGGACGGCCCGAGCCGCAGCGCGTGGGCGGCCAGCGCCAGCCGGAGCTGCGACTTCACGCCGGACGCCGCCCGCAGCGCCGCGACCTCGCCGCCGTAGCTGATCACCGCGCGCCCGGCGACGACGAGCAGCAGCGCGGTCAGGGTGCCGGCCAGCGCCGCGGCCGGTCGGCCGCCTGCCGCGCTGGCCAGTGCCCGGGCCAGCAGGCCGGCCTGGACCAGGATCAGCGCGGTCGCGGCCAGCCCGAAGGCGACGGTGGCGATCAGGTAGCCGCGCGCCGCGCTTGCCCGGGCGAGCAGCCGGCGGTCGAAGGGCCTCATGACGGAGTGCGCGGCCCGGTCACGGCCCGACCGGCTGCGCTGCCGTTCCGGTCGCCTCGCCGGTCGCCGTCCCGGTCGCGGCGAAGTCCGTGCGGGTCAGCCGCTTGCGGAAGACCCAGTAGGTCCAGCCCTGGTAGCCGAGCACGACCGGGGTGAAGATCAGCGCCACCCAGGTCATCACCGTGAGCGTGTAGTGCCCGGACGCCGCGTTCGTGACGGTGAGGCTGAAGGCCGGGGACGTGGTCGATGGCATCACGTCAGGGAACAGGTCGCCGAAGAGCGTGGCCACGGCGAGCGCGAGCGTGATCGCGGTGCCGGCGAACGCCCAGCCCTCCCGGCCGCGGAAGACCGCCCCGACGGCCCCGAGCAGCGCGAGCGCCGCGAGCGCCGCCGTGATGTCGGTGGCCGCCTTGCCATGGGCGACCTGGGTGACGGCCAGGAAGACGGCCGCCAGCGGCACCGCGGCGACCGCCGCCCGCAGCGCGACCGCCCTGGACCGGTCGCGGATCTCGCCGCTGGTCTTCAGGCTCAGGAAGATCGCGCCGTGCAGGATGAACAGGCTCAGCGTCACCAGCCCGCCGAGCAGGCCGTACCAGTTGAGCAGGGTCAGCAGGTTGCCGGTGTAGACGCCGGCCGCGTTCACCGGGACGCCGCGGACGATGTTCGCGAACGCCACCCCCCACAGCAGCGCGGGCAGCGCCGAGCTGACGAAGATCGCCCGGTCCCAGTTCGCCCGCCAGCGCGGCGTCGCCACCTTGCCGCGGAACTCGAAGCACACTCCGCGCACGATCAGCGCCAGCAGGATCAGCAGCAGGGCCAGGTAGAAACCGCTGAACAAGGTGGCGTACCAGAGCGGGAAGGCGGCGAACGTGGCGCCGCCCGCGGTGAGCAGCCAGACCTCGTTGCCGTCCCAGACCGGTCCGATGGTGTTGATCATCGTCCGCCGCTCGGCGTCGTCCCGGCCGAGCACCGGCAGCAGGATCCCGACCCCGAAGTCGAATCCCTCGAGGACGAAGTAGCCGGTCCACAGGACCGCGATGAGGATGAACCAGAAGTCCGCGAGGCTCATGGCAGTTCTCCAGGGTCCGTCAGGGTTCGGTGGGTCAGTAGGAGAAGACGGGGAGCGGCTCGCCGGAGGCGGGCGCCGGCTCCTCCGGCGGTGCCCCGGCCTTGATGTGCCGGACGGCCAGCCAGCCGGCGATCGCCGCCAGGGCCGCGTACACCAGCGTGAACGCGACCATCGAGATGATCACCGACGACGCCGTGACCCCCTGCGACACGCTCTGCGACGTCTTCAGCACGCCGAACACGGTCCACGGCTGACGGCCCATCTCGGTGAAGATCCATCCCGTCGTGGTGGCCAGGTACGGCAGCACGACTCCCCAGATCGCGGCCCGGTAGAACCAGCGCGGGCGCGGGACCCGGCCGCGGCCGCGCCTGGTCAGCCAGAGCCCGGCCAGGGCGAGCAGCACGGCGAGCATCCCGAGCCCGATCATCAGCCGGAACGACCAGTAGGTCACCGGGATGTCCGGCTTGTAGCTGCCCGGGCCGTACTTCGCGGTGTATGCCCGCTCGACGTTGTTGATCCCCTGGACCGTGCCGTGCGGATCGAGCGTGGCGATCAGCGACAGCAGGTAGGGGACCCGGACGCTCCACAGTTCCTTGCTGCCGTTCAGCGTCCCGACCGTGAAGAGCGAGAAAGACGCGCCGGACTCGGTGTTGTACAGTGCCTCGGCCGCCGCCATCTTCATCGGCTGCTGGCTGTCCATCAGCCTGGCCTGGATATCGCCGGTGACGGCGGTCGCGAGTCCGGCGATTAGGGTAACGATCAGGCCCAGCCGCATCGCCTTGTCGAAGACGGCGAGGTCGCTGCTCCTGACCAGGTGCCAGGCACTGGCCGCGATGACCACCGCGCCGGTGATCACGAAGCTGGCGAAGATCACGTGCGGCCAGGCGGCCAGGGCGGTCGAGTTGGTCAGCAGCGCGACGATGCTGGTGAGCTGCGCCCGGTGGGTCACCGGGTTGATCCGGTAGCCGACCGGGTGCTGCATCCAGGAGTTCGCCGCCAGGATGAAGAAGGCGGACAGGTTGGTGCCGATCGCGGCCAGCCAGATCGTGGCCAGGTGCAGCCTGCGCGGCAGCTTGTTCCAGCCGAAGATCCACAGCCCGAGGAACGTCGACTCCAGGAAGAAGGCGAGCAGCGCCTCCATTGCCAGCGGGGCGCCGAACACGTCGCCGACGAACCGGGAATAGGCCGACCAGTTCATTCCGAACTGAAATTCCTGCACGATTCCGGTAACCACGCCGACCGCGAAGTTGATCAGGAGCAGCTTCCCGAAGAATTTGGTCATGCGGAGGTAGCTGTCGTTCTTGGTGCGCACCCATGCGGTCTGCATGCAAGCGACGAGGATGGACAGCCCGATGGTCAGCGGCACGAATATGAAGTGGTAAATAGTCGTGATCGCGAATTGCCACCGGGAAAGATCGAGTGCGCTCACTGCCGCCCCCTCTAGGCGCATAAGGAACCAGGTGCCCCGTGGCCGCTGCGGTTCCGGCCGACGCAGGCCAGCAGATCACCTTTGCGGCCCGGGCATTCAGGGCAGATCGTCCCGAAGGCCGGGGACCATGGTCACCGCCCGGCCGGTCGCCCGGCTCGGGGGCATTCTCGGCGCTGCCCGCCGCAGCACTGGCCGGGGCGCGCTAGTTTCGAAGCCATGAAGGCACTGGTCCTGGCCGGCGGGGCCGGACGGCGGCTCTGGCCGATAACCCATACCTATGCCAAGCAGCTGGTCCCGGTCGCCAACAAGCCCGTCCTGTTCTACGGCCTCGAGTCGATCAGGGATGCCGGGATCCGCGACGTCGGCATCGTCCTCGGCGACACGGCCGAGGCGATCAAGGAGGCCGTCGGCGACGGCAGCGCCTTCGGGCTCGACGTCACGTACATCCTCCAGGGCGCGCCGCTCGGCCTGGCCCACGCCGTTCTCGTGGCTCGCGACTACCTGGGCGACGACGACTTCGTCATGTACCTCGGCGACAACTTCATCATCGGCGGCATCACGTCGCTGGTCGATGAGTTCACCGCCGGGCGGCCGGACGCGCAGATCATGCTGACCACGGTGCCTGACCCTCGGCAGTTCGGCGTGGTCGAGCTTGACGACGCTGGCCAGGTGATCGGGCTCGAGGAGAAGCCGCAGTCGCCGAAGAGCGATCTCGCGCTGGTCGGCGTCTACATCTTCTCCTCCGCTGTGCACGAAGCGGTCGCGGCGCTCAAGCCATCCGGCCGCGGCGAGCTCGAGATCACCGAGGCCATCGCCTGGCTGGTGGACAACGGTCGCAAGGTCCGGGCCACGATGATCTCGGGGTACTGGAAGGACACCGGCAACGTCACCGACATGCTGGAGGTCAACCGGATGGTACTGGAGAGCGTGACGGCACGCCGGGAGGGCGTGATCGACGACGCGTCCGAGCTGATCGGCCGGGTCGTGATCGAGGCGGGCGCCAGCGTCAGCCGCTCCCGGATCGTGGGTCCGGCCATCATCGGCCCTGGGACGCGGGTGGAAGGCTCGTATATCGGCCCGTTCACGTCGGTCGGAAAGGACTGCGTCATCGTCGACAGCGAGATCGAGTACTCCATCGTGCTGCGCGGTTCCTGCATCCGCGGGATCAGCCGGATCGAGGCATCGCTGATCGGCCAGGATGTGCAGCTGACGCCGGCGCCCCGGGTCCCGAAGGCGCACCGGCTGGTGCTCGGGGATCACAGCAGGGTCCAGATCAGCTCATGAGGATCCTGGTTACCGGCGGCGCCGGCTTCATCGGCTCGCACTACGTTCGTACCGCGCTCGGCGGCGGCTATCCGGGCTTCGATGATGTTCAGGTGACCGTGCTCGACAAGCTCACCTACGCCGGCAACATGGCCAACCTGCGGCCCGTCGCCGACTGCCCGCGGCTCAGCTTCGTCCGCGGCGACATCTGCGATCCCGGCCTGCTGGCCGACGTCGTCCCCAGCCACGACTACGTGATCAACTTCGCCGCGGAGACCCACGTCGACCGGTCGATCAGCGGCGCCGCCGAGTTCGTGGTCGCGAACGTCGCCGGGGTCCAGGTCCTGCTCCAGGCGTGCCTCGACGCGCGGGTGCGCCGGGTGGTCCAGGTCTCCACCGACGAGGTCTACGGCAGCGTGGCGACCGGGTCGTGGGCGGAGGATGCGCCGCTCGACCCGAACTCGCCCTACGCGGCCAGCAAGGCCGGCGGCGACCTGATGGCGCTGGCCTACGCAAGGACGCACGGGCTGGACGTGTGCATCACCCGCTGCTGCAACAACTACGGCCCGTACCAGTACCCGGAGAAGGTGATCCCGCTGTTCGTCACCAACCTCCTGGACGGCCTGCCGTTGCCGCTGTACGGAGACGGCGGCAACGTGCGGAGCTGGGTCCACGTGGACGACCATTGCCAGGGTATCCAGCTTGTGCTCCAGGCCGGTCAGCCGGGCGGCGTTTACCACATCGGCGGGGACACCGAGCTGACCAATATCGAGCTGACCAAGGCCGTGCTCGACCGTTGCGGCGCCGGCTGGGAGATGGTCCAGCCGGTGCAGGACCGCAAGGGCCACGACCGCCGGTACAGCCTGGACGACTCGCGGCTGCGGGCGCTCGGCTACCGGCCTGGCACGACGTTCGCCGCCGGGCTCGACGCCACAGTGCAGTGGTACCGGGAGAACAGGTCCTGGTGGGAGCCGCTCAAGCGGCCGGAACACGATGCCGCGATCGGGACCGGCGCTGCCACGTGAGGGAGCCAGCCCGTCACACGAGCGGCTGGCTCATCCCTGCCCGGGCCGGTCTGTCGCATGAGCGGCTGCTTCGTTCTTGGTCGCATGAGCGGCTGGCTCGTACTTGGTTGGCTGGCCTGTCGCATGAGCGGCTGGTTCCTCTTGTGAGCGGGTGGCTGGTCATATGAGCGGGCGGCTGGTCATATGAGCGGGTGGCTCGTCACGGGCGCGGGCGGGATGCTCGGCCGCGATGTCGTGGGCGTGCTGCGCGGCCGGGGCGAGGACGTGACCGGGCTGGGTCACCGCGATCTTGATGTGACCGACGAGGCCGCCGTGCTGGCGGCGATCCGCCGCTGCCGGCCCGAGGTCGTGATCAACTGCGCGGCCTGGACCGCCGTGGACGCCGCCGAGGCGGCCGAGGACGAGGCGCTGCTGGTCAACGGGCGCGGCGCTGGATACGTCGCCGCCGCGTGCGCGGCGACCGGGAGCCGGCTGGTGCAGGTCTCGACGGATTACGTGTTCGCCGGGGACGGACAGCGGCCGTACGCGGAAGATGACCGCCCGGCACCGCGCACCGTCTACGGGCGCACCAAGCTGGCCGGCGAGCAGGCCGTGCTCGGGCTGCTGCCCGAGTCTGGCCTGGTGGTGCGGACGGCCTGGCTGTACGGCGGGGCCGGGCCCAGCTTCGTGCACACCATGATCCGGCTGGCCGGTCAGCGCCGGTTCGTCGACGTGGTGGACGACCAGCGCGGCCAGCCCACCTGGACGGTCGATGTCGCTCAGCAGCTGGCCGCGCTGGCCGCGCCGGGCGTCCCGGCCGGCATCTACCACGCCACGAGCTGCGGCGAGACGACCTGGTTCGACCTGGCGCGGGCGGTCTTCGCGCTGCTCGGCACCGACCCCGACCGGGTGCGTCCGACCACGAGCGAGGCCTATCCGCGCCCCGCCCCGCGCCCCGCCAACAGTGTCCTCGGCCACGCCAGGCACTCCCTCGCCGGAATCGCCCCGATCGGCGACTGGCAGGACGCCCTGCGCCGCGCCTGGCCGACCCTCGTCGCTCCGCAAGGCTGAAGTAGGCGCCGCTGCGACTGGGAGCACGTCAGTTACTGTGGCCAGGCCGGGTGCCGCGACAGGAATGCTGATGGATCGAGCAAGACGGGCGCTCTGACGTATCGAGGTGGATCACCGGTCATCCGATCGCCGTTCGGCGAGCAGAACCTCGAGCGGCGACGCGTCATCGGGCGACGCGTCATCGGGCACTGTGTAGCTCGGGATCCGGTCGAGATCTCGGGTCGTCGTCGCCTTCGTCCTGATGATTCCCGCGACGATCAGCGGGGCGTAGTTGCCAGGATTCCCGTCCACCCAATCTCCTTCGCATACCTGCTTGAGCCGTTTGTCTCTGCCAAGCACGGGATCCTCCGCAGCTTCACCCCACGCCCCGCTCTCGCTTCACGCATGTGCGCCAGACCAGGCGTGATTGTCCGCGTGGCCGGACCGTCCGAAGCTACTCGCCGGCGTGCCTGATGATCTCGGTGACGACGATGCTGGTGATCTTGTCCTGCTCGGCGGGGTCGGCGTCGGTGTGATTACGGGTGCGCAGTTCGACCCGGACGGCACGGGCGACGGTGTCCGGGGACGGTGCTGGCGTCTCCTTGCGCTGGTCGTTGTAGATGGTCCAGGCCAGGGTCGCGATCGCGACGATCAGGCCGGCGATGGAGACAGGGTCGAGGTACCGGGTCGGCCGTTCCTGGGTGCCCTTGGCGTGCAGGGCGGCTTCGACGTCGGCGGCCAGGCCGGGCCCGTAGCTGGCGGTGAGCTGGCCGGCGGCGGCGCGTGCGGCGGCGGCAATGGGGTCGGTCATCGGTGTCCTTCGAGTTGGGTCAGGGCGCTGGGTCCTGCTGCTTGGTGATGTAGTCGCGGACGGCCTGGGGGAGCGGGCCGCCGGTGATCTCCTGCCAGCTCTCCTGGACGGCGGCGATGCCGAGCCGAGTGGCGAGCCGGGCCAGGTGCGCGGGCGCGGTCCCGGTGGAGGGGTGCGGGACCTCGCTAAACAGCGAGACGGACCGGACCGCCCAGTTCAGGGCTTCGTGGTCCTGCCCTTGTTCCTCGGCGAGCAGGGCCATCTGCGCATATGTCAGGCCGAGGCCGGGCCGGTTCCCAAGGTCCTCTTTGATGGCCAGGGACTGGCGGTACCACTGGTCGGCCTCGTCCAGCCGTCCCCGGACCTGGGCGGTGATGCCGAGCTGGTGGTAGGTGCTGGCCAGGTACGCCCGGATCCCGAGGTCCTCGCTGATGGCCAGGGACTGGCGGTACCACTGGTCGGCCTCGTCCAGCCGTCCCCGGTC
>DATNIU010000149.1:0-4847 GCA_035604275.1 Streptosporangiaceae bacterium
GCCCGCCAGCCACGGACAGTGACCGGTGATCGTGCCACGCATCGTGCGACCCCGCGCGCCTGCGCGCGAAGGTCCGCATCGGCGGATGGCACGGCACGATGGCACGATCACGCACAGTCACCGCCCGCGTCATGCGGACGGGCGGCCGGGAAGGAGGTGAACGCCGCACGACGAAACCAGCCGGCGGTACCACCTAGGCCTGTCACCTGCGCTCTTGCCGTTTGAGACAGCAACACCAGAAGCCTACTTCTATACATGGCGTGTATCCACCGGTGGGGCTGGAATATGGTCCTGAACGCTGACGGGACATGACCGCCACCAGCCCCGACCGCACCAGAACCCTCCACAGCCACAGCCCTCCAGCCACCGCCGCATAGCCACGCGGCGCAGCCAGGCGACTGGCGGAGAGCGACTTAGCCGCCGTCCTGGATGCTGGAACGGCTGGAAGAAGCAGGCCGACAACCGCGCCGTCCTGGTCCGCACGCAGGCCGCTGCCGGCCGGTCTGGTCGGGTTCCCTGATGTAGCGTTGGCATGTTCCCGCCCCATGGAGGCCCTACCTAATGCCTGATCGCGCCATCATCGACGCTCTGTTCCCGGCTGACCTGCCCGGTCCGGAGCACTGGGAGCAGCGTTATCCGCCGCGTCAGCTCACCGCGGGAGCGAAGGTGACCAGGATCGCTCCCTCCCCTACCGGCCTCATGCATATCGGCACGATCTACGTGGCGATGATCGACAGCGATGTCGCGCACCGGTCGGGCGGCCGTTATCTGGTGCGGATCGAGGACACCGACCAGGCGCGGCTGGTCGAGGGCGCGCTCGACCAGTTCGGCCGGGCTTTCAGCTACTTCGGCATCGTGGCCGACGAGGATGACGCCGACGGCGAGTACGGCCCGTACCACCAGTCGGCCCGCGAGGACATCTATCTCAGCTATGCGCGGGAACTGCTGCGCTCGGGCAAGGCATACCTCTGCTTCGCCACCGCCGAGGAACTGGCCGACATCAGGCGCCGCCAGCAGGAAGCCAAGACGCCGACCGGCTATTACGGCGACTGGGCGGTGTGGCGGGACGCGAGCGATGCCGACGTGCGGCGCAAGCTGGACCAGGGCGAGCCGTATGTCGTCAGGTTCTCCTCGCCAGGCAGGACAGGCGGCCGGGCCGGGTTCGCCGATGTCATCCGCGGTCAGATGTCCGCCGAGGACAACTTCAACGACGTCGTCATCCTGAAGTCGTCGGCGAACGACCTGCGGCTGCCCACCTACCACTTCGCGCACGCCGTCGACGAGCACCTGATGCGGGTCAACCTGGTGATCAGGGCCGAGGAGTGGCTGCCGTCGGTACCGCTGCACCTGCAGCTGTTCGACGCGCTCGGCTTCGAGCCGCCAGAGTTCGCCCACCTCGCGCCGCTGATGAAGCAGATCCCCGGCGGGAAGCGGAAACTGTCCAAGCGCAAGGACCCGGAGGCCAGCGTCGACTACTACATCGAGGCCGGGTATCCAGCCGAGGCGGTGCTGTACTACCTGCGCGGCCTGGCCAACGGCCGGCTGGCCGAGCTGCCGCTGGCGCGGGCGCTGGCGGAGCCGATCAGGCTGGAGGAGTGCGGCACCGCTGGCCCACTGATCGACCAGGCGAAGCTGGAGGATATCAGCGCCGATCACATCGCCACCCTGAGCGGCGAGCAGATCCTGGCCGCGATACGAGCCTGGGCCGCCGAGTACGACGCCGAGCTCGCCGAAATCCTGACCATCGAGCCTGAGCTGGCCCTGGCGGCGCTGGCAGTTGAGCGGGACGGCGTCGGCAATCCGCGGAAGGACTTGCGCAAGTGGTCGGACTTCAGGAACGCCTACGGATTCTTCTTTCCTGCCCTCTTCACTCTGGTCGGTCCGCGTGACGATCGTCTGGGCAAGCTGCCGCCTGAGCTGGTGAGAGCCTTCGCCGCCGACTTCGCCGATGGCTACCAGGACCTGGCCGACAGGCAAGAGTGGTTCGGGCAGATCAGGGACCTGGCAGCCAAGCACGGCTTCGCGCCCAGCGCCAGGCAGTACAAGGCGGATCCCACCGCGTATCCAGGCTCCATCAATGAGGCAGCACAGCTGATCAGGGTCGCGCTGACCGGTTCCGCCGAGAGCCCGGACCTGGCCAGCGTCGCGCACGTACTCGGCCGGGACGAGGTACTGCGGAGAGTGAAGGCGCTCACCGCGCACGACTCCTGACCTGAGGTGACGCGACGCCAGCGTGCCTCCCTGGCGGCGGCGCAGACCTAGCCACGATTCCGCACGCGGCGCGGGCCCGGCTATGCCTGACGGGGTATGGTCCGCGGCATGGGTGAGACACCGGCTGCCCCGGGGGGCGGGGCGGCCGTCCGGCCGCGCGGCGGCCTCGCGATCATCTACTCGGCGCTCATGCTGGCCATCCTGCTCGCCGCGCTTGACCAGACCATCGTGTCGACGGCGCTGCCGACGATCGTCGGGGACCTCGGCGGACTGAGCCACCTGTCCTGGGTCGTCACGGCCTACCTGCTGGCGAGCACGGCATCGACGCCGCTGTGGGGCAAGCTCGGTGACCAGTTCGGCAGGAAGAACCTGTTCCAGGCGTCAATCGTGATCTTCCTGGTCGGATCGGCGCTGTGCGGGCAGGCGCACAGCATGATCGAGCTGATCGCGTTCCGTGCCCTCCAGGGACTCGGCGGCGGCGGCCTCATGGTGCTTGCTCAGGCCATCATCGGCGACATCGTTCCGGCCCGCGAGCGAGGCAAGTACCAGGGCGCGTTCGGCGCGGTGTTCGGGGTCGCCAGCGTGGCCGGACCGCTGCTCGGCGGGTTCTTCGTGGACAACCTGAGCTGGCGCTGGGTCTTCTACATCAACCTGCCGATCGGGCTGATCGCGCTGATCGTGATCGCCATCGTGCTGCCAGCCACCGCGACCAAGGAGAAGCACCGGATCGACTACCTGGGCGCGCTGCTGCTCGCGGCCACCGCGACCTGCGTCGTGCTGCTGACCTCGTGGGGCGGCACCGAGTACAGGTGGACCTCACCGCAGATCATCGGCCTCGGCGTGCTCGCAGTCGGTCTCGGCGTCGGCTGGTGGTTGTCCGCCAGGCGCGCCGCTGAGCCCGTGCTGCCGCTCCGCCTGTTCCAGAACCGGGTGTTCTCGGTCAGCTCGGCGATCGGGTTCGCGGCCGGCTTCGCGATGTTCGGGGCGCTGGCCTTCCTGCCGCTGTTCCTCCAGGTGGTTCGCGGGGTCTCGCCGACGATCTCCGGCGTGTACCTGCTCCCCATGGTGCTCGGGATGCTGATCACCTCGATCGGCAGCGGGCAGCTGATCGCCAGGCTCGGCAGGTACAAGGTCTTCCCCATCGCGGGAACTGCGCTGCTCTCGGTCGCGCTCTGGCTGCTGTCCGGGCTTTCCGAGCACACTTCGTCGCTGGTCATGGACGGCTACTTCTTCCTGCTCGGGCTGAGCCTCGGCCTGATCCTCCAGGTGCTCGTCATCGCCGTGCAGAACTCGGCCGACTACGCCGACCTGGGCGCCGCGACCTCCGGCGTGACCTTCTTCCGGTCGATCGGCGGGTCGTTCGGGGTCGCCATCTTCGGCTCGGTCTTCTCCAGCCGCCTCGCCAGCGGCCTGGCCAGCGCGCTGGCCAGAGTCCCGCTCCCGCCGGGCGCCGGCCTGGCGGCAGCCCAGTCCAACCCCAAGCTGCTTGCCAGGCTGCCGGCCGGCGCGCACGCCGCCGTGCTGCACGCCTACTCGCTGGCGATCGACCGGGTCTTCCTGTTCGCCGTGCCGGTGGCCCTGGCGGCGAACGCGATCTCGTGGTTCCTGCGCGAGGTGCCGCTGCGCCGCACCGCGGGCGCCGCCGACCTCGGCGAGGCGATCGGCGCGGCGTCGGCGCAGCGCTCGTCGGTGCAGGAGATCGAGCGGGCACTGCTCCGGCTGGCCGACGGCGACCTGCGCAGGCGCGGCTACGCGAAGATGGCCGAGCTGTCCGGCCTCGGCCTGCCAGGCGGGAGCTGCTGGGTACTGGCCAGGCTCGCCAAGCGCGGGCAGGTGGCCGGCGCCGACCTGGCCCGCGACGCGGGGGTGAGCATGGAACGCGGGCGGCCTTACGTCGACGCGCTGGTATCCGCCGGCTACTGCGAGCGGGACGGCGACCTGCTCCGGCTGACCACCGCGGGTATCGCGGCGGCCGACCGGTTCTGCGCCGCGACTCGAGAAGGGCTTGAACAAATTCTCTCTGGCTGGTCGCCGCACCAACACGCTGATCTGGTCAGGATGCTCGACCGGCTGTCGCACGCGCTGATCGGCGAACCTGCCGACCGGCACCTCATCGCCAGGTAGCCCGTGGATCCTGCGGGCGGCCGGCCCGCCTCGGTGGAGTGGTTCGTGGTGAACTAGGGCCTGGAGAACACGGATGAGGATGACCGAGGGCGAAGCACGGACGCGGTTCGGCGCCAGTCGGGTCGCGCGGCTGGCGACGACCGGCGCTGACGGCCGACCTCATCTGGTGCCGGTCACGTTCGCGCTGGACGGCGACACCGTGGCGACCGCGATCGACCACAAGCCCAAGTCCACGCAGGATCTGCGGCGACTGCACAACATCCGCGAGCACCCGTCCGTCTGCCTGCTCGCCGATCACTATGCCGAGGACTGGTCGCGGCTCTGGTGGGCCCGCGCTGATGGCGACGCCAGGATCGTCACGGACCCAGGCGACTGCGCGGCGCCGAGCGGCTGGCTCGCGGCCAAGTACGCGCAGTATCAGGAACAGCCGCCGACCGGCCCGGTGATCCTGGTCACGATCGATCGCTGGACCGGCTGGCAGGCAAGCCCCGCCTGACCGGCACCACCTGGCC
>DATNIU010000150.1:0-21928 GCA_035604275.1 Streptosporangiaceae bacterium
TTGACGCCGCGCCTCCGAGATGAGACACTGAACTCGTGCGGGTCGATGTGGCATGGATATAGCAGGGTGTAGCATAATCGATGGGTCTAACACCCTCTCACCATTCGCCCATTGCGGAGACCAACATGCCGAAGAAGAAGATGTCGGTGGATGCGCTGGACTCGGACGCCTCCGAGTCTCAGGGGGGCAACGGCCGGACGAAGGGAGGCCGGATCAACAAGATGGAGTGCGTGCGCCAGGCCCTGCGCGACCAGGGCGACGACGCCAAGCCCAAGGAGATCCAGGACTACCTCTGGAGGACGTTCGGGCTGGACATGAATACCAAAATGATCTCCACCTACAAGGGCACTCTGCTGAAGAATGCGGACCGCAAGAGTGCCGTCCTGCGCTCGCCCGTGGTGGAACCGGTCCCGGTCCCGGTCCCGGTCCCGGTCCCGGTCGGAATTCATACTGCTCGATTACTTCGCGCCAGATCACCCGGCCGCGAGGTCACGAATCGAGCATAACATGTGCATGCGGTCAACAATGGGACAGTAAGTCCATGCCGAATTCTCCCACGGGGAATATCAGTTTCGGCGGAGGATGTCGCGCCACTGCCAGGCACATGCTATATGTCGCTGATCTCGGCCATCCGTAATGCTGCGAAGAAGAGGAGCGGTCGCCGTGAAAGCGATTTCAATGAGTCCGGTTCATAATGGCGGCGGGCCGGTGCGATGGCCCGGCGGCAATCGTGCGCGCCAGCGGGCCGGATCGCGGTGACGGGCCGATGAATCCGTCCATGACTTCGGGCACCCGGCCAGCCGGCCAGCACATGACGTCGGTGCGCGAGTTACTCCGCGACCTGAGCCCGGACGCCGAGCGGCTGCTGACCGCCGCATCTGTCTTCCGTGAGCCGGTGCCGGTCGATGCGCTGCCGACCGGCGCCGGCCGCCTGGCTGGCTTCGATCAGCCCGGCGAGACGATCGGGCTCTGCGACCTGGTCGGGGAGTGCGCTGCTGCCGGGCTGGTGACCGTGTCCAGTGCGACTCAGCGGCCGACAGTGCAGGTCGCTAGCGAGATCGCGGCCGGGCTGCACGCCCACCTGGCGCGTGCGGATCGCGGCGGCGTCATGATCCGCGCGCACCGGCATGCGGCCAACTACTGGCAGTGGCGGGCGGCAGCGCTGGCGCGGGACTGGCGGTCTGAAGTTCATGACCTGCTCGAGGCGCGTCACCATCTGATCGAGGCGGAGGACCTGCACCCGGCCGAGACGATCACCGAGGATGTCTGCTCGCGGCTGCATGCCGTGGGCGCATACACGCAGGAGCGGAACCTGATCGGGGACATCCTGGCACGGGTCCCCGGTCCGGCGCCTCGTCAGCCGGCCTGGTTCTACCGGCTCGGGAAGGCATGCCACCTTCAGGCGGACGACGCGGAGGCAGAGCACTGGTTCCGGCAGGCACTGGCCGGATTCGAGCGGCTGGCCGACACCCGCGGGCAGGCACGGTGCTACGGGTACCTCGGCGCGCTCGCCCAGGCTCACGGCGACTACGCGGAGGCTGAGCGCTGCTATCTGAGGTCGCACGCCCTGGAGAGATCTCCGGGCCCGGCCGGGCAAGCGGCAGCAGGGGAGCGGTCCGAGCCCGACGAGCGGACCCGGGCGCCGGAGACGGCGCCGACCGCGGCCGGCGGCGGCGCGCCGATCGTGCCAGCTCGCGCGGGCGGTCCTGGCCTGGCGATCCCGATGCGGGAAGGCGAAGGCACAGGCCGGCCTCACCGGGCAGTCCCCTCCCGTGATGCCAGGTCTAGCCGCCTGCGGGCCAGGATGATCATGGCTTGCGCAGGTCGCGGGCACGTGCTCGCGACGGTGCTCACCGCGGTGGCCGTCCTGGCGACCGGCGCGGCGCTAGCCGCCCTGCCTGCCCGCCATCGCAGTGCGAACCGGCGGCCGGAACCGGCCCTGACCGCCGCCGTGGCCGCCAGGAACGAGGCCGCGGCCTGGATCGCCAGGTGGGGCGCCGACGATGCGATCGTCTCCTGCGATCCGCTGATGTGCTCGGTGCTCCAGGCGCATGGCTGGCCCGCGGCCCGCCTGCTGGAGATCACGTCAGCGACGGCGGACCCGCTCGGCTCCGATCTGGTGGCAGCCACCGCGGCCGTCCGCGGCCGGTTCGGCGGCCGGCTCGGAGCGGTCTACGCGCCAGAGGTGATCGCCAGCTTCGGTTCGGGGAATGCCAGGATCGACGTCAGGGTCGTGGCAGCGGACGGTGCGGCTGCCTACCGTGGCGCACTCCGAGCCGATCTTGCGGCCAGGCGCCTGGCGGGGGTCACGCTGCTCGGCAACCGGCGGATCTCGGCTACCGCAGTCGCGGCCAGGCAGCTAGCCGGGGGCCGGGTGGACTCCCGGCTGATGATTACCCTGGCGGCACTCGCCGCCTCCCGCCCGGTAGCGGTGATCGCGTTCCGCGGTGCCGGGCCGGGATCGACCGCCGGCCTGCCGCTGCTCTCCGCTGAGATCACGGTGGGGGTCATCCGGCCGGGCGGTCCGATGACTGCCGGGCCCGCCAGAGCGGCGGCCAGGCTGCTGCCCAGGCTCGCGGCGTTCCTGCACGCGCAGCGGCCGCCGTTGCTGGCGGCGCACGTCGGCGAGCTGACGCTGTCGCCTGGCCTGCCGGTCCTGCGGATCGACTTCACCGCGCCGAGCCCGCTCGGGCTCCTCGTCGGCGCGGCTTCGGCCGCCACCGCCGGCCCGCTGGCGTAACCGGCCCCGGCCGGCCTCGGCGCCATGGCCCCGGCACAAGACGCGACGGGCACGATGGCCGCTGACCGCCGCCGCTGGCGTCCTGCTCACCACGGCCGGCGACCGAGAGCGCCAGCTAGCGCGCTGCCGGGGCCACGGCACGGCGAGCGCTCGATGATCAACGGCCACCCGCAGGCGACGCCGGTGACCGGCCAGTCGGTGGCGCTGATCCGGAGGCGGCAGCCGAGCCGCTGGACGGCGAGGACGACGAAGTCGGCTACGGCCAGATCATGGTCTCGATGACCCTCGGCTCCCGGCGGGAGCGGCTGCGGCACGAAGGCTAAGTCGTCGCTTGCCGGCGGAGTCCGGTCCGGGTAGCTGACTTCAAACACGCGGCACCAGGAGTTTAGGGGTCGATAGGGGCTACCGCGATGCGCATCCAGCCACAAAGCTATCAGTGAGGACGATTAGCCTGGCCGGCGGACGGCAGCAGGAGAACTGCGATCGCCCCTTTAGCGGAATTAACCTGCCTTGTTACGCAGATCGCATGGACAGGGGAACATGTCGTTGTGAAGACGCTTCTCATCACCGGAGCAGCCGGTTTTATCGGCTCGAACTTCGTCCGTCACTGGCGTCGCGCCCAGCCGGAAGACCGAATCATCGCCCTCGATGCTCTTACCTATGCCGGCACGCTGACGAGCCTCGCGGATATCGCTGATGAGATCACCTTCGTACATGGTGACATTCGAGATGGATGCCTGGTACAGCGACTCCTTGATGAGCATGAGGTCACGACGGTAGTTAACTTCGCCGCTGAATCCCACAACTCATTTGCCATTGTGGCCCCAGTCTGCTTTTTCGAGGCGAATGTCATGGGCCCGGTCGCGCTGATGGAGGCGATACGCAAGGTCGGAAATGGAGGCATTCGCTTCCATCAGATATCAACCTGCGAGATCTATGGGGATATGGACCTCGACGACCCTGGGGCGTTTACTGAGCAGTCTGCCTACCGGCCGCGCACACCCTACAACGCCGCGAAGGCCGGCGGCGACCACGCGGTGCGGGCTTATGGCCTTACCTACGGAATCCCGTTCACGATTACGAATTGCTCAAACAATTACGGGCCGTACCAGTTCCCGGAGAAAGTCATCCCCCTGTTCGTGACGAATGCGCTGCAGGGCAAGCCGCTGCCCGTCTACAAGTCAAGCCAGAACCGGCGGGAGTGGCTGCACGTTGACGATCATTGCCGGGCCATCGAAGCCGTCCTGCTGCGTGGCCGCCTGGGCGAGAGCTACAACGTGGGCAGTGGCGTCGAGGTCGATGTGGCGACCCTGGCCAGCACGATTCTCGGGGAACTGGGCCTGAGTGACGACATGAAGGCCACGGTGCCAGACCGGCCCTCGCACGACCGCCGCTACCTGCTGGACTCGAGCAAGCTTCGCGGCGAACTGGGATGGGCACCTGCGATCGGATTCGCCGAGGGCCTCAAGAATACGATCACGTGGTACCGGGATAATGACTGCTGGTGGCGCCCGCTGCTGGGACGGTCCCCGGTCATCGAAGAGACGGCGTGGCAGCGCCAGGACCGCAGGTGAGCGGCCCGACCGCTCCCCGTTCAGGCCCCGCCGGCGAGGCGTACCTTGACGTCACCAAGCACGGCATGGCCGTGTATCCGGACCAGGCGGTCATGATTCGCCTCGGGTACCGCAGGAACGTCGTTGGTCAGGTCACCCCGCACGACGCTGCCGGACAGCTCTACCTGGGTACCTTCCGCCACGTAGATATCGACGTCGCGCAAGATCGCATAGGCGTTGATTCGGACCTCGGCGGGGGCGCTGCTGACATTCGACAAATCGATCGTCACGTCGCCCAGAAAGGCGACCGCAATCAGCTCGTCCTCGACGTGCCAGGCTTGCGCTCGCTTCCCCTTCCGCCCGCCTTCAAAGATTGGCTCAAGGCCGAGAAGCCATCGGCGGCTCTTGCGCGCGTTGGTCTTCGCCTTATCCGCAGGGTTGCTGTTCACGGCGCGCGGTAGACCCTTCTGGGTGAAGTCCAGTCCGATCGGGCTGTATCGCCCGTGGCGAGACTCTCACAGTATTAGGCCGTGGGCAACTACGCGGGCCGACGAGTCTGCTCCTGGAGCGGCCGCAACGTGGCCAGGGACAAACGGCCTGCTCGGCCCGGTGGTCACGGCGCTGCCTGGCCGTTGTCTTTCGATGGAGGTTCTAGCCCGTCTAGAGCCGGGCCGCGCAGGATGGACCAGCCGGGGAACGCCGCTCGGCGGCTGATGCTTCAGGTGAGGTGAAGCCGGGGGGCACGCGACGGAAAGGCTGACGTGAGTAAGGTAAGCGCGCTGCGGCCAGACGAGCAGGCACCTCCCGTGCGTGCAGCGGTGCTCTGCGGCCTGGGGTCATGGACGCCGCCAGACGTCATAACAAATGAGCAGCTCGTGCGCGGACTGAATATCCCGGACGAGTGGATACGCAAACGGACGGGAATCGTGCGGCGGCATGCCGCCAGCCCTGGCATGGCCACGTCCGAGCTCGCGGTCGAGGCGGGTCAGCGAGCGCTTAAGTCGGCCGGGCTTGAGGCGGTGGATGCTCTCATCCTCGCGACCACGACCCCCGATCGCCCCTGCCCAGCGACGGCGCCAGAGGTGGCGAGCCGCCTCGGCCTGGGGTCTATCGCCGCATTTGACGTGGCCGCAGTCTGCACAGGCTTCATATACGCCCTCGCGAACGG
Organism: Streptosporangiaceae bacterium; assembly: GCA_035604275.1. Lineage (GTDB taxonomy): Bacteria > Actinomycetota > Actinomycetes > Streptosporangiales > Streptosporangiaceae > Chersky-822. The sequence goes on from DATNIU010000150.1 coordinate 5,462, forward strand.
CGCTGGGCTGGTCGCCGCTGGCATCGCGGACGTGGTCCTGGTGATAGGAGCCGAGGTTCTCACCGGCATTGTGAACCCTAGCGACATGACAACCCGCGCGCTCTTCGGCGACGGCGCGGGCGCGGCAGTGCTGCGAGCCGGCAGTCCCGGCGAGCTCGGTGCGATCGGGCCGTTCACGCTGGGCAGTGATGGCTGCGGCGCTGACCTGATCACAGTTCCGGCCGGAGGCTCCCGGCGGCCGTACCGGCGTGATGACGGCGACGAACCCGGACGGTACCTGATCATGCAGGGCCAGCATGTCTACCGGCGGGCGCTCGAGGTCATGACCCAGTCGAGCGCCCACGTGCTCGAACTCGCCGGCTGGCCGATCTCGGAAGTGGACTGGCTGGTGTGTCACCAGGCTAACCGGCGCATCTTGAGCGCCGTTGCGGCTCGCTTGGGGATCCATCCCGACCGGTGCCTGACCAACATCGACGAAGTGGGGAACACCTCGGCCGCGTCCATCCCGCTCGCGCTTGCTCACGGGGCGGCGAGCGGCGCACTCCGGACCGGGGACCGCATCGTGCTCACCGGATTCGGCGGCGGCCTGACCTGGGGCTCGACCGTGCTGCGCTGGCCCGAGATCGTGTGCCGGAGCTAGGCGGCCGACCATGTCAATGACGCCAGGCGCGAGCGCCTGCTGCTGGCTGTCCAACTGGACGGAGGCCGAGAATGTCACGCTACGCGTCTTCTGCCTTCCGCACGCGGGCGGCGGCGCCTCGGCCTTTCGGGCCTGGACTCGTGACCAGCCGGCCGGGGTGCAGATATGCGCGGTTCAGCTGCCCGGACGCGAAGACCGGACCGGCGAGCCGCTTCCGGCAGCCGTCGTCGCGCTGACCCAGGTGCTCGCCCCGGTGTTACTGCCTCACCTGGACGTGCCTTACGTGCTCGTCGGCAACAGCGTCGGGGCGCTCGTCGCATTCGATCTCGCTCGTCAGCTCCAGCAGCAGTACTGCCTCCCGCCGCTCCGCCTTGTCGCCGCCGCGGCCCGGCCTCCGGGAGCTGACCGGGGCATGCCGCCGGCCAGCGAGCTCGCGGACGCCGAGCTCGCCGCGGCGGTGCAGCAGCGGTATGGCGGCATTCCCGGCGAGATGCTGCGCGACCCCAGATACCTGGAGGTCTTCCTGCCCGCGCTCCGTGCCGACCTGGCCATGGCGCAGGCGTACCAGCCACCGCCGCGCCCGCTGCTCGGGTGCCCCGTCACCGCCGTCGTGGGCGCCGATGACCCGAGCATGTCCCGCGCCGACCTGGCAGGCTGGGGCGCCTTCACCGAGGGCGGATTCGATAGCGCGGAACTGCCGGGTGATCATTTCGCCCTGCTCGGCCACCGCGACCAAGTGCTGGGCAGCATTCGCGCCGAGGCGGCACTCCTGCAGCCGGCCAACCGCGGCGCGCAAGCGACCTGATCGGCCGAGGAGCGTCATGACAGTCGAAGAGCGGCTCGAGCAGCAGCCCAGCCGGACCAGCCTGATCACGGCGGACGGCACCTGCGCACGCTTGTGCGATCTGCTGTCCCAGCAGGCCAGGCGATACCCGGGTGAGTGGGCGTGCGTGATCCTGGACGCCCGCGGACGGGAGACCGACAAGATCACCTACCGCGAGCTTGACCGCCGGGCCCGTGCTGTGGCGGCCGTCCTGCAGCGCCGCGCCGCGCCAGGAGAGCGGGCACTGCTGGCGCTCCCCAATGGCGTGGACTTCCCGGTGGCCCTGTTCGCATGCGCATACGCGGGCATCGTCGCGATCCCGGTCCCAGCACCCGGGGAAGGTCTCGCCAACGGGGCCGCACGGCTGGCGAGCATAGTCCAGGACGCTACGCCAACCGTCGTGCTGACCCATCCGGAGATCGCGGCCCGGCCCGGCGAGCACGGCCTGGGCGGCACCTACCCGGTCGCCGTGGCCCAGGTATCGGCCGAGCTTGCCGAGGCGTTCCGTGATCCTGGCGAGGGCACGGATGCTCTGGCCCTGCTGCAGTACACCTCTGGCTCGACCAGCGAGCCGAAGGGCGTGCAAATCAGCCACCGCAACATACTGGCTAACCTGACCGATCTCTATACCACGCTGCCGCTGTCGCTGGCCCCTGGTGACAGACTGCGGATCGCGAGCTGGCTCCCGCTGTTCCACGACATGGGGCTTGCGCAGCTGCTTCTCCCCGTGGTCACGGGCGGCATGGTCGCGCTTACCTCACCGACGTCATTCTTGCTCCGGCCGGTGTCGTGGCTGGAGGCAATCACGCGCTACAAGGCGCACATGGCCACCGCCCCGAACTTCGCATACGACCTGTGCGCCCGGCGCTCGACCGAGCAGGAGCGGCGGGAACTCGACCTGTCAGGCTGGCGGTTCGCGCTCAACGGCTCAGAGCCCGTGCGCTCGGGCACGCTTGACCTGTTCGCCCGCACCTTCGCCGATGCGGGATTCGACCCCGTGGCTTACGTCCCCTGTTACGGCCTCGCGGAGGCGACGGTATACGTCAGCGGTGCCCGCGGCGTCTCCGGGCGCATCACGGCGTCGCTTCCCGCCCTGCAGCGGGACTCCCTGGTGCGCGCTCCCGACGGCGAGGAGCCGGGCCTGGAGGTCGTCTCCTGCGGGCCGGTGGCGGGAGGGCTCGAACTGCGGATCGCCGATCCGGGTACCTGCCGGGAGCTCCAGGCAGGAGCTGTCGGCGAGATCTGGCTGGCCGGTGACAGCGTGTCACGTGGCTACTGGCGGCAGCCGGACGAGCGGTTCAATGGATGCCTGGCCGACAGCCCGGCCAGGCCGTTTCTGCGCACGGGTGACCTGGGCTGCCGCATTGGCGGCCAGATCTACGTGCTCGGCCGCCTTGATGATGTGATCGTCCTCGACGGACGAAACCACCACCCGCAGGACATCGAATTCACGGCGCAGCAAAGCCATCCGGCGCTGGCGGCTGGGCGGGTGGCTGCATTCGGGTACTCGCGCGACGGCGAGACAGCGATCGCCGTCGTCGCCGAAACCGCCAGACGGGTCCGCGTCGCCCGGCCGGGCGCGGCCGCAGGGCCGGACCAGCTGGACGGCGGGGACGTGGTGCGGGCGGTCCGCTCGGCGGTGTCGGCGGAGCACCAGATCCGGGTGGCGCAGGTGATCCTGCTGCGTCCGGCCGGCCTGCCCAGGACTACTAGTGGAAAGGTGCGGCGGAAACGATGCCGTGAACTGTTCCTGGCCGGCGGGCTCAAGACCTGGTGAGCTTCGCGCTCGCTGGCCGGGCCACAACCAGCCGGGCCCGAAGGGCGGACTTACTTCCTTGTCTAGCTGGCGACTGCGAGAATGGGGCAAGATCATTGAAAATAGGCCAAAACGGCAGCGGCACCGCAGCCGATGAGCCGGAGGGCTCGTCCGTGGCGGGCTCCGCTGAACATGACCGGCTTGTCCCTCACCGCCCCGGCAACCCCGCGTCCGCGGCCCAGATCGAGCTGTGGATCCTGTCCAGGATGGCGGAACTGACCGGCGAGCAGCCGGGAGCCTACGGCGCCGATACCGAGTTCGCGGCTGTCGGCCTGTCCTCCAAGGATGCCGTGCTCCTCACCGGAGAGCTCCAGGACTATCTGGGCCGGCCTCTGACGCCGATGCAGGCCTGGGACTACCCCTGCGCCCGGGCGCTCGCCCACCACCTCGCCTCGGCACCTGGCGCGGCCGCAGCCGGTGCTCGCCGCCCGGCAGTCGCGGCGGCCCGGCCGCCGGCCGCGGCGCCGATCGCCGTGGTGGGCATGGCATGCCGGTTCCCCGGCGCTCCGAGCGCTGATGCGTTCTGGTCGCTGCTGGAATCCGGGCGGGACGGCTTGGCTGCGCACAGCGACCGGCGCCCGCGCCGGCCGCATGGCTTGCTGTCCGGCATCGACCAGTTCGACGCCGCCTTCTTCGCCCTCTCCGATCTCGAGGCCGACCACGTAGATCCCCAGCAGCGGCTCCTGCTCGAGGCAGCGTGGGAGGCGCTGGAGGATGCGGCGATCGCTCCCACCAGCCTGGCCGGCAGCCGCACGGGGGTCTTCGCGGGAATCACCGGCAGCGACTACGGCCGCCTGCAAACGGCCGGTACCTCGCTCCGCAGCAGGTTCAGCGGGACCGGCGAGGCGCTCAGTATCGTCGCCAACCGGCTGTCCTACCTGCTGGACCTGCGTGGTCCCTCGCTGGCCGTGGACACCGCCTGCTCATCCTCCCTGGTGGCCGTGCACCTCGCCGTCCGCAGCCTGCGGTCAGGCGAGTCGGACCTGGCGCTCGCTGGCGGCGTGAACATCCTGCTCGCGCCCGAGATCACCGACATTCTGGCCGAGGCGGGCACGATGGCGCCCGATGGCCGCTGCAAGACCTTCGATGCCTCCGCCGACGGGTACGTCCGCTCCGAAGGCTGCGGGCTCGTGGTGCTCAAGCGGCTGTCCGATGCCGCGGCTGACGGTGACCGGGTGCTCGGGGTGATCAAGGGCTCGGCGGTCGGGCAGGAGGGACGGACCAACGGGCTGACCGCGCCGAGTGGGCTGGCCCAGCGGGCAGTGCTGCGCGCCGCGCTGCACGATGCCCAGATGGAGCCGGGCGACATCGGGTACCTCGAGGCGCACGGCACGGGCACTGCGCTCGGCGACCCGATCGAGGTGGCTGCCCAGTGCGCGGTGTACGGAGAGGCCAGGGACGCCGATCGCCCGCTGCTGCTCGGCTCGGTGAAGGCGAACATCGGGCATGCCGAGGCGGCGGCCGGGATCGCCGGCCTGATCAAGGTCCTGCTGATGCTGGCGCACCGCCGGGTGCCGGGTCAGATCCACCTGCGGAGCCTCAACCCGCGGTTGCCGGCCGGCGCGCCCATCCGCATTACGCGGACCTCCTGTGACTGGCCTGCCACGCCGGGCCGGGCGCTGGCCGCCGGCGTCAGCTCGTTCGGCTTCGGCGGGACGATAGCGCACGTGATCGTGGCGGAGCCGCCGCCTGCCAGGTCGGCCGGGGACGAGGCAGCCTCCCGGCCCTGTCACCTGCTCGCCCTCAGCGCGGGCAGCCAGGCCGCCCTGGCAGAGCTGGCCGGCCGGTACGCCGGGTGGCTGCGCGAACATCCCGGGGCCGACCTCGGCGCGGTAGCCAGGACCACCACGCTGGGGCGGGCACATCTGCGTCACCGCGCCGCCCTGGCGGCCCGCACCCAGGGCGAGGCGGTCGCCGGCCTGGACGCTCTGGCCAGCGGCGCCGCTCCGGGGGCCTCGCCCGCGGCGGCTCACCGGGGGCAGGCCCGTCCTGCCGCGGGACGCCTGGCGATGCTGTTCAGCGGCGGGGGCTCGCAGTACCTCAACATGGGACGCCAGCTCTACGTCACGAACGCGCTCTTCCGCGATCAGCTTCGCCACTGCCAGGAGCTGCTGGCCGGCCACCTCGACGTTCCGTTGCTGTCCGTGCTGTTTCCGCTGCCGCCGCAGCGTGATCTGCTTGACCGGATACGGTACACGCAGCCCGCGCTGGTCGCGGTCGGCTACGCGCTCGCGCAGGTCTGGCGGAGCTGGGGTGTCGTCGCCGACCTGGTTCTCGGGCACAGTACCGGGGAGTTCACCGCCGCGTGCGTCGCCGGCGTTCTCGACCTGGCAGACGGGCTGCGGCTGGTAGCGGAGCGTGGCCGCCTGTTCGAGGAATTCTGCGAGCCGGGCTCGATGGCAACGGTGTTCGCCGCCGAGGAACTCGTCCGCGACGCGGCCGCTGGCATGCCGGGCGATCGGGCGCCGACCATCGCGGCGGTCAACGCGCCCGACGCGGTCGTCGTCGCGGGCCGCCCGGCGGACCTGGCCAGTTTCCTGGAGAAATTGTCCGAGCGGGGGGTGGCCAGCCGTCCGATGAAGGCCGATCATGCCTACCACTCGCCGATGATGCTCCCGGCCGCGGAGCCGTTCGCGCGGGCCGTCAGCGGCCTCGCCGTCGGCCGCGGCGCCATCGGGATGGTGAGCGACCTGGACGGCCGGATCTTCGCCGACGGCTACCGGCCCGACGGCGGCTACTGGGTACGCCAGCTGACCGAGCCGGTCCGGTTCGCCGAGGGCATCAGGCAGCTCGTCCAGCAGGGCTGCTCCCAGTTCGTTGAGGTCGGCCCGGGCCGGTCACTCGTGGCCGCGGGCCAGCGAGCATTCCCCGACGCCCTCTGGGTCTCGTCCCTGCGGCCAGGTGCGGGTGACTGGGCAATGCTGACCGACGCGGTGGCGCGCCTGTACACCGCGGGCCGGGACATCGACTGGGCCGGATTCCATCGCGGTGGCGGGCAGGATCGCCTGGGCATGCCCGGGTACCCGTTCGAACGGCGGCGGCACTGGCTGCCGTCAGCGCCCGATGCCGTTCCGGTAGCGGCGGATCCGGGCGCTCAGGGCAGGCCCGCCGCTGACGAGCGGGCACGCAGAGGAACGGAGCATCGCATGGAGTCGTACGCGCCGGCCGCCGCGCCCGTCCCTAGCCCAGCCCTGGCAGCCACGGAACCGGTACTGGCCAGGCTCTCTGGCATCGTGGCCGCGCTGCTCGGACGCCAGCTCCCGGTCGACCCCGATACGCCATTCCTCGAGCTGGGCGCCGACTCGATGGCCCTCTTCCAGCTCCTGCAAACCGTGCAGAAGACCTTCGGCGTTGCCATCGGCGTCAGCAGCGTGTTCGACGAGCTGAACACCCTGAACCGGCTGGCCGAGCACATCCTCGGATCGGCACCCGCGGCGGAACTGGCGGCGCTGCCGCTGCCGCCGGCGGCGGGCGGGACGCGCCCAGGTGGTCATGGCGACGAGCCGGGTGGTGCGCCGTCGGCCAACGGCGCCGCCGCCACCGGCCCGGCCGTTCCTAACCGGTCATCCCTGCCTCCCGGGCCGGCCGGCGGACCGGAGGTGGGGCAGTTCCTGCGGGTCCATGCGCAGGTGATGAGCCAGGCGTACGAGTTGCTGCGGGGCGCGGCGGCCGATGACGCCCTGCCGGGAGCTACCGGGCCGTCCGCCCCCGGGATGGCATCGCACGGCCAGGAGCCGACCGTGAGCGGTGCGCACGGCCAGGCCCCGGCCGCCCGGCAGGACCTCCTGGCCGGCCGGATCGCGATGACGGGCCGGGAGACATTCGTCCCGTTCCGTACCGACTGGCCGACCGAGGCCGCGGGGCTGACCGACGCCCAGGGTGCCTTCGCCCGGCAGCTTGTTCAGCGGTTTGCCGCACGTACCCGGCGGTCGGGGGAGTTGGCGGAAGCCGAAAGGCGGCGGCATTCCGACGTGCGCCACGCTCTCCAGGCGTTTCCTGACCTGAAGCAGATCAGGTACCCCGTGGTCGCTGACCGTTCCCTCGGCGCCCGGGTCTGGGACGTCGACGGCAACGAGTACATCGACCTGACCATGGGCTTTGGAGTTAACCTCTTTGGCCACCAGGAACCGTTCATCGTCTCGGCGATCACCGAGCAGCTAGCAGAAGGCATCCAGCTCGGCCCGCACTCGCCGCTGGCCGGCGAGGTAGCCCAGCTTGTCTGCGACATGACCGGGCAGCAGCGGGTCGTCTTCTGCAACACCGGCTCGGAAGCGGTGATGGTGGCGATCCGGCTCGCCCGGGCGGTGACCGGGCGGCGTCGGATCGCGCTGTTCGCCGGCGCCTACCACGGATCCGCCGACCCCGTCCTCGCCCAGCAGGACCTCGGGCACGGCTCCGGTGAGGCCGTGCCGATGGCCCCCGGCATCACCGAGGACATCAGCCGTAACGCGCTGGTGCTGCCCTACGGCGACGATGCCTCGCTGGACGTGCTCCGCGCATACCGGGACGAGCTGGCCGCGGTGCTCGTGGAGCCGGTCCAGAGCCGGCGGCCCGACCTGCAGCCCATCCCGTTCCTTGGCGCGCTGCGGGAGCTGACCCAGGCCGCCGGCATACCGCTGATCTTTGACGAGATCGTCACCGGGTTCCGGGTGCATCCCGGCGGCGTGCAGGCACTTCTTGGGATCAGGGCGGACATCACCACCTACGGGAAGGTCCTCGGCGGCGGGCTCCCGATCGGCCTGGTCGCAGGAGACGCCCGCTATCTCAACGCGATCGACGGAGGCACCTGGCAGCCCGGCGGCTCCGGGCAGCGCGGCTCGGTGCGGACCTTCTTCACCGGAACGTTCGCCAAGCATCCGCTGGCCCTCGCGGCAGCCCGGGCCGTCCTGACCGAGCTGAAGGACCGCGGGCCGAGCCTGCAGGAGAGCCTCACCGCCCGCACCGAGAACCTGGCGCGGCGGCTCGGCGCGGCATTGAACGAGGCGGGCGTCGCCGCACAGGTCGGCCAGTTCGGCTCCCTGTTCCGGTTCAGGTTCGTGACCGAGCCTCCGTGGTCGCGTGCCGTCGAGCTGTTCTACACCGCGCTGCTGGACAAGGGGCTGTACATCTGGGAGGGACGCAACTGTTTCTTGTCCACCGCCCACACCGACGCTGACCTGGACGAGATCGTGTCCGCAGTGGCCCGGACGGCAGCTGAGATGGCGGCGGCAGGGTTCTTCGGCGCGCACCGTGCGGCCATCGGCGACCGCGTCACGGCGATGGCGGGCGGCGCCGAGGCGAACGCCCCGGCCGCGCCGGACGGATGGCCGCTGAGCCGGGTGCAGCAGGAGATATGGGCGCTGGACCGACTGGGACCTGATCACTCTCGCGCCTACACCGAGGGCGTGCTGCTTGACCTGCGCGGTGAGCTGGATCTTGAGGCGCTGCGCGAGGCGGTGGCCGAGGTACTGGCCCGGCACGACAGCCTGCACGCGGTCATCGCGGCTGACGGGTCGCGGCAGCGGGTGGTCCCGCCGGTGGCGCACCTGCCGCTGGTCGACCTCACCGGCACCGGCGACGAGCAGCGGCGGCGCATGGCATCCTGGCTTGAGGCGCAGGCCAGCGAGGTGCTCGACGTCACGGCGGGCCCGCCGGTCCGCGCCGCGGTGCTGCGCTCGGCCGCCGACCACCACCGGCTGTACCTTGCCGTCCATCACATCATGATCGATGGCTGGTCGTTCGGCGTGGTGGCGTCGGAGATCGCCGAACTGTACGCGGGGCGCCTCGACGGGCACGGCACGACGCTGCCAGAGCCGGCCCAGTACTCCGAGCACGTTGCGTGGGAGCAGCAGCGCCAGGAAAGCCCGGCATGGGAGGCCGGCCTGCGGTACTGGCAGGCGCAGTACGCCGACGGGGTGCCCGAGTTGATCCTGCCTGCCAGCCGGCCCAGGCCCGCGACCCCCAGCCACCGGCTCGGCGTCGTGCGGCGCGAGATCGGCCGGCCGACCGCGGACCAGCTTCCCGGCGCGTCCGGCCGACTGAGCGTGACCCCGTTCGCTGTGCTGCTCGCCGCCTACGGCTGCCTGCTGCACCGGTTGTCTGGCCAGGACGACCTGGTGATCGGGGTACCGTTCGCGTGCCGCGGCTATCCGGGCGGCGAGGGGGTGGTGGGTCACTGCAGCACCACGCTTCCGGTGCGGAGCCGCCTGAGTCCGGGGACTCGGGCGCGCGACTACATCGGCACGCTGCAGGCCGCGCTCGTGGGCGGGCATGAGCACCCGGAGTTCTCCGCGGACATGCTGCCAGAGCAAGTCCGGGCGGGCGGCGACGCCGGCTGGGGTATTTTCGCCGCTCAGTTCAACCTGGACCGGCTGAGCGCGCTGCGGAGCGCGCCTGGCCTGCAGATCAGCGTCTCCCCGGTGCCCAAGCACTTCGCGAAGGCCTGCCTGCTCTTCGACGTCCTGCTGGCCGACGGCGATCTCTGGCTGAGCGCAGAGTACGACGCTGACCTGTTCGACCAGGGCGCCGCCGAAGCGCACGTCGACATGTTCGAGCGTCTGCTTGGGCAGTTCATCGCCGAACCCGATGCGGTGCTCGACGCTCCCGTGACGGCGGCATGAACGGAGGGCTCAAGCCGTGCTCGACCGCGGTTTCAGCGTGCGTCCGGATAATCATCTGACTGGAGGCCCGCAGGTAACGGGCGGGCGCCGGTCAGGAATGCGAGCGTGGCATGGGCGTGCTCCGGCCCCCCGGCGACCGGCCGGGCAGACGGCCGGGCGCGGGATCACGCCTGGGGATGATCGGGGGTAGTCAGCGTGCCGGAATCTACCAGCGGCCAGGCCGGGCCGACCCTGACCACCGCGGCCGAGATCGCGGCCGAGGTCCTGGCACGCACGCCGGGCGACCTCCAGGCGCAGGCCCGCCATGAGTCCTTTGTCGGCATGGGCGGCAGCTCCATGGACGCGGTCCGGCTACTCTCGCTCTGCGAGCGAAGGCTGGGGATGACCATCGACCTGGCCAGGCTGCTGAGCCAGGCCCCGCTCGCCGAGGTGCTCGCCGAGGTGACCGGGTGCGAGGAGCCGCCAGGCGCCGAAGAGCGGGCGGCCGGGCGTCTGGCCAGGGACCGGGAACTGCTGCCAGGACAGCGCGAGATGCTCCTCGCCGAGAAGTACGGCGGGGCTGGCAGCGCCCTGCGCCAGCTCGGCAGTGCTGAGCTGTCGGGACCGCTGGACGTCGCCGCGCTGAAGCAGACCCTGAGCTGGATCGTGGCAAGGCACGAGGCGCTGCGGACGGTGTTCGTGCAGACCGGGAAGATCGACTTCGCCCGGCGGGTGCTGCCGGCCTGCGAGCCGCGGCTGATCAGCCAGCGGCTGCGGGTCGCGCCGGGGGACAACGGCGTGGACGCCGTGCACGAGCGGGTCGGCGATATCGCCGAGCAGATGCTGCCCCCGCTCGGCCTGCCTCCCGTCGTCTTCGTGCTCACCGAGCTCGGCGAGCGCCATCACCTGCTGTCGGTGCTCATCCACCACCTGATCGCCGATGCCTGGGCCGCCGGGCTGCTCTGGCGCGAGATCTTCGAGCACTATCGGGCGCTGGCGGCCGGTGCCGAGCCCCCGGTGATGCCGCCGGCGCCAAGCCCCGACCTGATCGCGCGGCGGCGCGCCGCCCTGGATGCGTCCGGACGGCTGGCCGAGCTCACCGAGGCCAGGATCGCCCAGCTCAAGGGCGTGCCCGCGGTCATCGACCTGCCCACGGTGCTGCCCAGGGCACCAGGCATCGATTTCCGGGCCGGCCGGCTTCCCTTCACGCTGACGAGGGCCGCACGGGACGCGTGTGACGACCTGGCCGGCCGGGCGAAGGTGACGAGGACCATGGTCATGCTCGCCGCGTGGGCGCTCGTGGTGGCCAGGCGCGCTGGCATGTCCGAGTGCGTCATCGGCGGCGTGGCGCTTCAGCGGCCCACGGCGGAGCTGATGCGGACGGTCGCGTCGTGCGCCGCACCGGTGCCGATTCGGTGCGCCTTCCCTGACGACCAGCCCGCCGGCGACTACCTGCGCGCCATCGCCGGCGCCAGCGGCGATGCGGTCGCGGCGGCAGACGTACCTCTGGACAGCCTGATCGCCGGTCTCGGCGTGGCGGCCGCCGACCGGCGCCTGCCGCTTGTCCAGGTCATGTTCTCCGCGTACGACGGCTACATTCCGCTGACCATGCAGGCCGGGGACCTGCACGTCAGGTTCCACGAGAGCTACTGCGGGGGCACGAGTGTCGACGTAGCCCTGTTTCTCCAGGGCTGGGACGACGCGCCCGGGCTGATCATGGAGTACGCGGTGTCGGTGCTGACGGCCGGGGAGGCGGCACGGCTGGCCGGCTCGCTGAACGACACGCTCTGCGAGCTCGCTCACCGCCTTGATAGCCCGCTGTCGCAGGTGAGCGTCACATGAGCCGGCTACCGCGACCGCTCGCCGGCGGTCTGCGTGCTTAGTCCCGCTTCGGTCCCCGGCAGGTGAGTCGATGCGGGTCCTGTTCGTCACGTGGGCGGTCTCGTCGCATTACAACCCGGTGGTCCCGCTGGGCTGGGCGCTGCGGGCGGCGGGCCATGAGGTGCTGGTGGCGAGTCACCCCTCGTTCGCGCCGACGATCACCCGCGCTGGCCTGCCCGCGCTGGCCGCCGGACCCGACTATGACCTCGACGCCGAGATACGGGCGGAGCACGCGGTCGGCCGGTGGTGGGCAGCCCGGACGCCCGAGGAGATCCAGCGCCACAACCGGGACCTTGTTGGCCTGCAGGCCGCCAGGCACAGCTCCGACGCGATGGCCGGCGACGTCGTGTCTTTCGCCCGGTCGTGGCGGCCTGACCTGGTGATATTCGAGCCGACAGCGTTCGCGGGGCCGCTGGTGGCACGGATGCTCGCGGTGCCGGCGGTGCGGCATCTGTGGTGCCCCGACTTCACGGCCGGGCTCGGCCAGCTCGAGCGCAGGCTGCTCGGCCCGCTGTGCACGCGGTTCGGCCTGGCCGAGATCGGCGTGCTCGGCGACGTGACGCTTGATCCGTGCCCGCCGTGCCTGGCGGCGGCGGACGGGACCCGCAGGCTGCCGATCCGGTACATACCGTATAACGGGCCGACCGTGCTGCCTGGCTGGCTCGCAGACCCGCCGCCGCGCCGGCGGGTCTGCGTCACGTGGGGCTCATCGCTGAGCAGCTACGGCGGCGCCGGGCGGATAGCACATGTCCCTGGGGTGGTCAGGGCGCTGGCCGACTTCGACGTCGAGGTCGTGGTGGCCGTGCCCGAATCGCAGCGCGAGATGTTCGCCGGGGGGCCGCCGAATGTGCGCTCGATCGGGCCTGTGCCGCTGAACCTGCTGCTTCCCAGCTGCGACGCGATCATCCATCAGGGCGGCGGTGGCACCCTGATGACGGCGATGGTCTGCGGGCTGCCCCAGCTGATCGTGCCGACGATGCCCGACCAGATCTTCGATGCCGAGCGGCTGGAGACCACCGGAGCTGGCCGGTACCTGCCGGGTGGCGAGAACGTGACCGAGGCGGAGGTGGCCAGGGAGATGGCGGTGATCCTCGGCGACAGCGGTTACCGCCGCGCTGCCCGCCAGCTCCAGGCCGAGGCTCTGGCCATGCCGGCCCCGGCAGCCGTCGTCAGGCAGCTCGAGCAGATCGCGCGCGGCCATGCCCGGGGCAGGAGCCGCTGACGGGTCACCACGCGAAGGCGCGGCGGGGCCTGAGCATTCCAGGCTCCGCCGCGCCTTCCCGGGTGACCCGGCCGACCGCCACGTCCGCGATCTGGCTGAGGCGTCAGCCGTGGCAGTCCGGGATGGTTCCCTCGGGGGAGCAATTGTCGATCTGGTTGCCCGTCACGACGGTGTGCGTGAGGGTCACCGTCCCGCTGCTGTCGTTGTAGATTCCGCCGCCTTCCTCGGTCGCGGTGTTCCTGGTCAGCAGGCTGGAAATGATGGTGAGCGCGCTCTCGTTGGCGATTCCGCCGCCCTGTACCGCCGTGTTTCCCGTCACCAGGACGCGGTCCAGGGTTACCGAGCCGAGCCCGCCGCTGGAGCCGACGCTGAAGATGGCTCCCCCCGCGTCGGACGAGGTGTTGTCGGTCATCGAGCTGAGCTGCACGGTCAGCACGCCGCTCCCCGGTGCTCCGAAGTCAAGATTGGCGACGCCGCCGCCGAAGCCCTGTCCGGGTTGCATGCCGTCGTCGGGAGCCGTGTTTCTGGCCACCACGCTGCCTTCGACGGCGAGCGTGCCGTAGTTGAGTACGCCGCCGCCCTGGCCACCCGGTGCCGTGTTGCCGGTTATCTGGCTGCCCCTGATCGTGCCCGTGCCGCCATTGGCGACACCTCCGCCGGCCGGGCTCTCGAATTCGACGTTGGCCGTGTTGCCGGTAATCTGGCTGCCATTGATCGTCAGCAGGGCAGCGGCAATCCCCCCGCTGCCCGGGTCGCTCGCGATGCCGCCGCCGAGCGGGGCGGTATTGCCGCTCACCAGGCTGCCATTGACGGTGAATGTGCCTGCGTCGTTGAGGATGCCGCCCCCCTCGCCTGCCGACACCGTGTTGTCGGTCACCTGGCTGCCATTGAGGGTTGTTATCCCGAGAGGGCCGCTGCCGAGGGTGCCGCTGGCGATCCCGCCCCCTCCGATCTCGGCGGTATTGCCGGTAATCCGGCTATTGTCAACGATGAGCGTGCCCTCAACGTTGAGGACGCCGCCGCCCGCGCCGGCCGCGCCGACGCCGGCGTTGACGCTGGCCCCGCCCGTGATCGTGATCCCCTGCAGGGTGAGGCTGCCTCCCGGGCCGTCCACCTCGAGAATACGGAAGTCGCTGCCGTTCCCGGCGATCGTAGTGGCAGAGCCGTCGAGGGTGACCTGGCTGGTGATCACGGGCAGGCCGTTCCCGCCATTGCTGCTGTTATCCGGCGCATCCAGCTGGTAGGCGCAGTGCGGAGCGAGGTACACCGTCGAGCCGCCGTCGCTGTTCGCTTTTCCGATCGCCGCGATAAGCCCGGCCGCCCCTCCGGTCGGACCGGAGCAGGGCACGGTGATCGAGGTAGCCGCCTGAGCGGCCGGGACTGCGGATGCGAGCAGAATGGCGATGCAGGCTCCCAGTCCTATTCGCAGGGCTGTCAGTTTTTTCATCTCTGCTCCCTGATGGTTTCCGCCATAAACGAATTCTGAGGCGATCGCTTCATCACCCCACTCGGCAGCTTAGGAAAGCGCGCTAGAAGATCGCTTATGCCCTGGTCGAGAATAAGTGGCGAGTTTCTCGGAATAGGGGTTTCTGGCAGGCCGCCAAGGCGGCCGTCCTCGCCGTGCCTGCCTGCTGCGCAAGCGGGATACCTGGACCGCTTACCGCGTTCCGTTCGGTCCGCGAGTCGACCGCGAGATGCCAGAATCGGGCACAGCATCGGCAATGCCGCGCAGAAACTGTCGCGCCGTCTTGTCGGCGCCCCCCCGCCCGGACTCCGATGTCGTGATGAGGGCAGCGCCGCACCCGTGCTGGCGGTCGGCACCGACCCAGGCGTACATCCCGCTGGTCCGCCCGGTGTGGTAGGCCACGCCATCGCTGAGCATCCAGCCCAGGCCGACCGACCGGCCGCCGAACGGTGCCTGCGGCGTCGTGGCCAGCGCCAGCGCTTTTCCCAACGGGCCGTCGGGCGCCTGCAGCGCGGCATCGGCCAGCGCGAGCAGGTCTCGCAACGTGCTCCGCAGGCCGCCAGCGGGCGCGAAGGCGGCCAGGTGCCAGGGCGCCACGGGGATGCCGAATCTGTCGTGCCCGACCGCCTCAAGGTCGATGTCGAAGCCGCTTGACGTCATCCCAAGCGGCTGAAGCACGCGTTCTGCCACCAGCTTCCGGTAATCACAGCCAGCAGCGCGGGCAAGTGCCAGGCCGAGCACGGCGAAGCCCACGTTCGAGTACGTGGGCACGGACGCCGAGGGTCGCGGCACGGCCCGCAGCAGCCGCTGCTCGTCGATCTTGTGATAAGGATCGCGATGCTGCGCGAGCGCTCGCAGCTGGACGACCCGGGGCAGCCGGGGCAGCCCGCTGCGATGGGTCGCGAGTTCATACAGCGTGATGCCGTCCAGCTGGGAGAGGCCGAGGATTGACCCCGCATCGCTGTCGAGTCCGACCACGCCGGATTCGACGAGGTCGGCGAGCAGCACCCCGGTTATCGCCTTGGCGATGGAGCCGACCTCGAGAATGGTCTGATCGTCGAGGG
The DNA here is from genome assembly GCA_035604275.1 of Streptosporangiaceae bacterium. Lineage (GTDB taxonomy): Bacteria > Actinomycetota > Actinomycetes > Streptosporangiales > Streptosporangiaceae > Chersky-822. Next base: position 20,951 of record DATNIU010000150.1, read on the forward strand.
ACGGCGGGACTCCGTAGGCCAGCGTGTCCGCTTCCTGGCCGGCGCCGCGTGTCCGCCCTGCGACCGCGCCGAGCGCCGCCGCGCGGCTCACCAGCCGGCCAACGGTCTGATCCGCGGTCGCCCGCAGGCCGGGGCTGCCGCCCCGGGCCGCGGGCGGCCGCAGATGCCGGCCCAGACGCCGGATGGCGATCAGGCTCCAGCCAGCCGAGACGATCAGGCCGGCCAGCACGCACAGGATGAGCGCCAGCCGCCCGGCAGCCGCGACGCCCGCATCGTTCGGCAGCGAGGCGATCAGGGCGAGCAGGAGCAGCCACACCGCGATCGCCATCAGGCCGACGCCGGGGCGGACCGGCCGGGCGCCAGTCAGGCGCGACTTTGGCATTGTCCTTACCTGCCTTCTGTGACGGCGCTGACCTTCTGCCCACTGGCCCTCGGCGACCGGGCGAGGGCGGTCGTGGCGGCGCAGCCACCGCGTATCGTCAGCCGAGCCATGTGCCGTCGGCCATCACGGTGCGGTCGGCAATCTCAGCCAGGCCTCGCCACGCCAGTATCCGTCGCGGTGTCAGGTGCACGCCGATGGCGCCCGGCACCCGCTCTGGATTGAGCGGGAGGGTGGCGAAGATCGCGCGGGTCTGCGCGGCTGCCTCGGCCGGCTCGCTGAAGGACACCGGGCCTTCGATGATCACGACGTCCACCGGCGAGCCGACGGCCGCCCGTGCGTAGCCAGATGCCCGCAGGTTCCGCGCTGTCCTGCTGGTCCGGCGCGTGACCATGGTGATCGTCGTGCCGTCCCACGCGAACGCGAGCGGGATGAGATGAGCCTGATCGCCCGCCGCCGAGGCGAGCCACAGCTGCCGCTGCGTGCTGAGCATGTGCTGCACGTCCGTGCGTCGCTGGCCGGCCGAGCGCGGAGGCGCGGTTGCGGCGGCGGGGGTGACGGCGGTTGCGGCGGCGGGGGTGACGGCGGGGGTGACGGCG
>DATNIU010000151.1:0-55331 GCA_035604275.1 Streptosporangiaceae bacterium
CAGGCCGGCGAGCCGCAGGCTGCCGCGCCGCGCGTTCGGCCTCGGCATCCGGTCAGGGCTCGCTCAGCGGCTGCTGAGCACCAGGATCGACATCGGCCTGGCGGCCGGGACGCCCGCCTCCTCGCGCGCGGCCGTCCTGCCCGGCGAGCACCTCTCCGGCCTGCTCGGCGGACGGCCGGTAGTGATCGCGTTCGGCGGCGGCAGCGGTCCGTACCGCAAGCCGGTCCTTCAGGTATTCGGCACCGACGGAACGCCACTCGGCTACGTCAAGGTCGGCTGGAACGACTGGACCAGGGACGCGGTCCGCAACGAGGCCGCGGCGCTGCGGGCGTGCGCCGCCAGCCCGATGCGGCTCGGAGTTCCCGCCCTGCTGCACTACGGCACGTGGCAGGGCCTCGACCTGATGGTCACGGCCCCGCTGCCTGGCCGGGTCCGGCGGGCGGGGAACTCGCTCCCCGGCGCCGACGTGCTGCGCGAGATATGCGAGCTCTCGGCGGTCAGCGAGACCGAGCTCGCGGCCAGCTCGTGGTGGGTCGGCCTGCGGGCCAGGATCGCCGCCGGAGTCGCCGATCCCGCTTCGAGGACCCGGCTTGAGCTGGTTGCTGACGGTCTTGAGCGCATCGCCGGCCGCAGCCGGATGCAGTTCGGCCGCTGGCACGGCGACCTGGTGCCATGGAACCTGGCCCGGCTCGGCACCCGGCTGTTCGCCTGGGACTGGGAGAGCAGCACGGCGGACGCGCCGGTCGGATTCGACCCGCTGCACTTCCACTTCCAGGTCGCGTTCGTCGCGCAGCGGCGCCCGCTGGAGGACGCCGCGGCGTACGCGGCGCTCCGAGCCCGGCCCGCGCTGACCGCGCTGGCCGTCCCCGCAGACGCCCGCGACCTGCTCCCGGTCCTGCACCTGATCGAGATCGCGGTCCGGCACGAGGAGGCGCGCAGCGCGGCGGGCGACGCCGACGGACGTTTCTACCCTGCCGTCCTCGATCTGCTCGAGCGAGTCTGCCTGGAGCCGGGCAGCACCGGCCAGCGCGCCGTGGACCGTGCCGCATGAAGGCGATGCTCGTCTGCTCGGCCGGCGGCCACCTTGCCCAGCTCTACCAGCTGGAGCCGTGGTGGCGGCGGCATGACCGGATCTGGGTCACCTTCGCTGGCGCGCATGCCGAGTCGCTGCTCGCTGGCGAGCGGGTGGTTCCGGCATTCGCCCCGACCACCCGCAACATCCCGAACGCGCTGCGGAATCTCGGGCTGGCCATCCGCCTGATCCGTGCCGAGCGGCCGGACGTGCTCGTATCGGACGGGGCCGGAGTCGCGTTTCCGTTCTTCCTGATCGGCCGGATGCTCGGGGTGCGGACGGTATATGTCGAGGTCTACGACCGGATCACGCGGCCCACCATGACCGGGCGCCTGTGCTATCCGCTGAGCGAGCTCTTCCTGCTCCAGTGGCCTGAGCAGGCCGCGAGCTACCCGCGCGGCCAGGTGATCGGGTGCCTGCTGTGACCGCGCCGCCCGCCGCCAGCGAGCCAGGCCAGGCCGGGCCGCGCTTCGTCGTGACCGTCGGAACCGACCACCATCCGTTCGACCGCCTGATCGGCTGGATCAACGACTGGCTCGGCGGGCACCCGGAAGCCGTCGAGGCGTTCTTCGTGCAGTCGGGCCGCTCCCGCACCGAACCGGGCTGCCCAGGATCCCGCTTCCTCGACGTCGGACAGCTCGATCACGTGCTCAGCCAGGCGGACGTGACGATCTGCCACGGTGGCCCTGGGTCGATCGCCGACGCCTGGAACCGAGGGCAGGTACCGATCGTCGTTCCGCGCCTGCAGCGGTTCGGCGAGGCCGTAGACGATCACCAGGCTGACTTCTGCGTCAAGCTGGCGGCCCTGGGGCGGATCAGGCTCGCGCAGGACCACGAGGCTCTCGGCGGCCTGATCGACGAGGCGAGGGCCGATCTGGCGGGATTCCGGGCCAGCGGACCCCGGCCGGACATCGACGCGGCCGTGGCGCGGTTCGGCGCGCTCGTCGACGAGCTGGTCAGCCGGCCGCCCCGGCGGCGCTCGCTCAGCCAGCGGTCCCGGCGAGCCCGCCGCGGGCCAGGGACCGGCGACCGGCTCGAGGCCGGCGTCGGCGATCTGCCCGCCGGAACGGCCCAGCAGGCCCAGCCAGCTCTGTCGGCCCAGCCAGCACAGCCGGCTCTGTCGGCCCAGCCGGCTCTGTCGGCCCAGCCAGCACAGCCGTCTCTGTCGGCCCAGCCAGCACAACCGGACAGCCCGATCACGACATCAGCCTCCACCGGCCTGCGTGGAGTGCGTCAGGGGGAGCGGACATGAAGGTCAGAGCCCTACTCGGCGGCAGCGCGGTAGCGCTGGCCGCGGCCATGGCGACGACGCTGCCAGCGGCAGCGGCGCCGGCCACGGCGACCGGCCAGGCCAGGCTGGCGGCGCTGGCATCGGGCAGCGGTCCCGGCCAGAACCTGAGCGCATCGGTCTCGCCGATGTGGCAGACGAACAGCACGGTCTGGTCCATCGCCGCGGCGAACGGCATCGTCTACGTCGGCGGCGGGTTCACCTCGGTGCGGCCGCCCGGCGATCCGCTCGGCACCGGGGAGGTGCCGAGGACCTACCTGGCGGCGTTCGACGCCAGCACCGGCGCGCTGATCACTACCTTCGATCCGACGATCACCGGGGCGGGGACCTGTAACCCGAACAACCCGTGCGGTGTCACCGCTCTCGCGGTCTCGCCGGACGGCAGCACCCTGTACGTCGGCGGCGGCTTCACCGGCGTGAACGGGTCGTACCGCGGCTATCTCGCGGCGTTCAGCACGTCCACCGGCGCGCTGCTGTCCACCTGGAAGCCGGCCGCCACCGGGGCGGTGCACGCGATCGCCCCGTCCCCGGACGGATCGACGGTCTACGTCGGCGGGAACTTCACCAAGCTGGCCGGCCAGGCGCGGAGCCGGGCAGGCGCGGTGAGCGCCGCGACCGGAGGGCTGCTGCCGTGGGCGCCCGCCCTGAACGGCTCGGTCACCTCTGTCGCGGTCGCTCCCGACGACTCCCGCGTGCTGGTCGGCGGCTACTTCACCACCGTCAACGGCGTGACGCAGCAGTCGATCGCCTCGACGGACCCGGCAACGGGCGCCAGCGAGCCGTGGGCCGCGACGATCGTCCCGAACCACTCCGGCTGCGTGTCCGACGTGAAGGACATCATCATCAGCGGCGGCACCGCTTACATCGCCAACGAGGGGACGGGCGGCGGCTGCTTCGACGGTGACTGGGCCGCCAATGTCAGCGACGGCCAGCTGGTCTGGCAGAACGACTGCCTCGGCGCCACCCAGGCGGTCGCCATCGTCAATGGCTGGCTGTACAAGGCCTCGCACGCGCACGACTGCGCGTACGCGCCGGGCGGGTTCCCGCAGACCAGCCCCGAGCAGCTGCACCACCTGCTCACCCAGTCGCTCACCGACGGCACCCTCGGACACTGGACGCCGAACACCGACAACACCGACCTCGGGCCGCGGGTGATGGCGACCGACGGCAGCCAGCTGTTCGTCGGCGGCGGCTTCCTGACCGTGAACGGCCTGCCGCAGCAGGGTCTTGCCAGGTTCGCGCCGACCCCGGACACCACCGTCCCGGGACGTCCCGGCCAGCCGACCGTGACCAGCACGTCGGCCGGGGTTGACTCGGTGACGTTCAACGCGGTCAGCGACTCCGATGACGGGACGCTGAGCTACGCGATCTACCGGGACAGCGGCAAGACCCCGATCGCGACGATCTCGGCGACGTCCTGGCCGTGGGCGCTGCCGGTCCTGCACTACCGCGACGCCGGCCTGGTCCCGGGCTCCAAGCACACCTACACGGTCACGGCCAGCGACGGCGTCAGCACCTCGTCGAAGTCGCCGGCCTCGGCGGCGGTGGTGGTCTCGTCGACCAGCCCGTCGCTGAGCTACTCGCAGACGGTCCTCGCCGACAACCCGTCGTTCTTCTGGCCGCTGAACGAGACCTCGGGCACGACGGCCGCGGACGCCTCGCCGAACGGGTTCGCCGGAATCTACGAGCCCGGCACCACGCAGGGCGTGGCGGGCCCGATCACCGGCAGTCCGGACACGGCCACCAGTTTCGACGGCAGCACCGGCCTGGTCACGTCGGCCAGCTCGGTGGCGATGTCCGCCAGTCAGGCCTTCTCGATCGAGGGCTGGTTCAGGACGTCTACCAGCACAGGCGGCAAGCTGATCGGATTCGGCAGCAGCCAGACCGGCATGAGCTCCAACTACGACCGGCACATCTACCTGATGAACGACGGCCAGCTGGTGTTCGGCGTCTACAACTCGGCTGTCTACACGATCGAAACGCCGCGGGTCTACAACGACGGTCAGTGGCACTACGTGGTGGCCACCTTCGATCCGGGCACCGGAATGGCGCTCTACGTCGACGGCAAGCTGATCGGCACCAACTCGAACACGGCGGCCCAGCCGTACACCGGCTTCTGGCGGGTCGGCGGCGACAACCTCAACGGCTGGAACCTCGACCCGTGGGGCAGCAACAGCCAGGGCACCACCCAGCCTTACGGCTACTACTTCAGCGGAAGCATCGGCGACGTCGCCGTGTACCCGGTCGCGCTGTCCGCGGCGCAGGTAGCTGCGCACTACGCGGCCAACGCGCTGAGCCACTAGACAACTGAAAACGTCCAAGCTGAGCGACCAGATAACTAAATCAGGAGCAGAAGTGAGAATGAAGGTCCTGGCCGGCTGCACGGTGGTGGCGATGGCCTCCGCCGTGACCGCCGTACCGGCGCTCCAGGCGGCTGCCGCCCCGGTGAAGCCGGCCACCGCGATCAGGCTGTCGGCGTACGCGTCGGGTAGCGGGCCCGGCCAGAGCGTCAGCGCCACGGTCTCGCCGTCCTGGCAGACGAACGGCACCGTCTGGTCGATCACGTCGGCGAACGGCGTCGTCTACGTCGGCGGCGGCTTCACGTCGGTGCGCCCGCCCGGCGACCCGCTCGGCACCGGCGAGGTTGCGCGCACCGGCCTGGCGGCCTTCAACGCCAGCACCGGGGCGCTGATCACCACCTTCGATCCGGTGCTCAGCGGCATACCGTCCTGCAGCGCGAACTCCCCGTGCGGTGTCACCGCACTCGCGGTCTCGCCGGACGGCAGCACCCTGTACGTCGGCGGCAGCTTCACCGGCGTGAACGGGTCGTACCGCGGTTATCTCGCCGCGTTCAGCACGTCCACCGGCGCGCTGCTGTCCACCTGGAAGCCGGCCGCCACCGGCCCGGTGCACACGATCGCCCCGTCCCCGGACGGGCTTTCCGTGTATGTCGGCGGCGACTTCACCAAGCTGGACGGCCAGGCGCGGACCAAGGCCGGCGCGGTAAGCGCGGCCACCGGTGCCCTGCTGCCGTGGGCGCCCGCCCTGAACGGCTCGGTCACCTCCATCGCGGTCGCGCCGGACGGCTCGCGGGTGCTGGTCGGCGGCTACTTCACCACCTTCAACGGCGTGACGCAGCAGTCGATCGGATCGACCAACCCGAGCACCGGAGCGTCGGCCACCTGGGTGCTGCCATCGAACTTCATCCCCGACAACCCCCCCGGCTGCGTCTCTGACGTCAAGGACATCATCGTCAGCGGCGGCACCGCCTACATCGCTGACGAGGGCACCGGCGCCGGCTGCTTCGACGGTGACTTCGCCGTGCACATCAGCGACGGCAGCCTGGTCTGGCAGAGCGACTGCCTGGGCGCCACTCAGTCCCTGGTGATCATCAACGGCCTGTTGTACAAGGGCTCGCACGCGCATGACTGCGCGTACGCCCCCGGCGGCTTCCCGCAGGTGGCCAACCCGTCCGGCAAGGGCTGGGTGGTGCACAGGCTGCTGACCCAGTCGCTGGCGGACGGCTCGGTCGGGCACTGGACGCCGAACACCAACGGCAACCAGCTCGGCCCGCGGGTGATGGCGACCGACGGCACCCAGCTGTTCCTCGGCGGTGACTTCACCACCGTGAACCAGCAGCCGCAGCAGGGTTTCGCCCGGTTCGCGCCGACCCCGGACACCACCACCCCCGGACGGCCCGGCCAGCCGACCGTGGCCAGCACGTCGGCCGGGGTTGACTCGGTGACGTTCAACGCGGTCAGCGACTCCGACGACGGGACGCTGAGCTACGCGATCTACCGGGACAGCGGCAAGACCCCGATCGCCACCCTCTCGGCGACTTCCTGGCCGTGGGCGCTGCCGGTCCTGCACTACCGCGACGCTGGCCTGGTCCCCGGATCCAGCCACACCTACACGGTGACCGCCAGTGACGGAGTCCATACCTCATCGAAGTCCGTCGCGTCCGCGCCGGTCACTGTCTCGTCGAAGAGCCCGCCGCTGAGCTACTGGCAGACGGTTCTCGGCGATCATCCGTCCTTCCTGTGGAAGCTCAGCGAGACGTCCGGCACCACGGCGGCCGACTCCTCGTCGAACGGCTTCACGGGCATCTACGAGTCCGGCACCACTCAGGGAGTGGCCGGCCCGATTACCGGTGACCCCACCACCGCCACCAGCTTCAACGGCGTCAATGGCCTGGTCGCCGCCGCCAAGGCGGTCTCCGCCCCGCAGAACTTCTCGATCGAGGGCTGGTTCAAGACCACGACCAACACCGGCGGCAAGCTGATCGGGTTCGGCAGCAGCCAGACCGGGATGAGCACCACCTACGACCGGAGTATCTACCTGATGAACGACGGCCAGCTGGTGTTCGGCGTCTACAGCGCCGGAGTCCAGACGATCGAGTCGCCGCGGATCTACAACGACGGCCGCTGGCACTACGTCGTCGCGACCATCGGCAGCGGCGGCATGGCGCTCTATGTCGACGGCCATCTGATCGGCACGAACCCGGCCACGACGGCGCAGAACTACAGCGGCTACTGGCGGGTCGGCGGCGACAACCTCAAGGGCGCCTGGAATCTCGACTACTGGAAAACCAACAGCCAGGGCACGACCGAGCCGTACGGCTACTACGTCAATGGGACCATCGCCGACGTGGCCGTGTACCCGACCGTCCTGACGGCGGCGCAGGTGGCGGCGCATTACGCAGCGAATGCGCTCAGCCATTAGCCGACCCGGCCCGGCCCGTGGTGATAACCGGCATTTTCCGTCACGGCGACCCCACGGGAAGCTAATGTGCCGATCGTGAGCGTGATCGCGATGCGTCCGGCTTCGGCAGGCGTGACCGGCCAGCTGGCCGTCGTGCTTGCCGGAGCCGTCGGCGTCGCGCTCGTCGTCGCCGTCGCGATCCGGCTCGCCAGGCGGGCCGGGTCGCTGGCGCCGCCGTCGGCCGGCCGGGTGGCGACCCTGGCGGGTTCGCTGGCAGCGCGCCGCGACAGCCTCGGGCGGCGCGCCCATCCGGCCGTCGCGGTCGTCGCGGTCCTGGCCGCCTGGCTCACGGTCTCGGTGGCGATCAGCTACGCGGCCGGCCAGCTGACCAAGCTGGCGCCGGTCGTCCGGCTGGACCGCCAGGCCGGGCACTTCGTGGACTCCCACCGGCTGGCGGTCATGGTGCACCTGATGCTGAACGGGACCTTGCTCGGTTCCTACCCGGTCGTCTACTCGATCGCGGCGGTCACCGGGCTGACCGTGGGCGTCCTGACCCGCCGCTGGCTCCCCCTGGTCGTGGCAGTCGCCGCGATCCCGGCCGAGATCGTCATCCAGAAGCTGATCAGCAGCCTCGTGCACGGCAGCATGCCCGCGCAGGGCCTGGCGATCGGCCCGCCTGGCGGGTACTTCTCTGGCGGCTCGGCCCGGACGCTGATCGTCTGCGGACTGCTGGCTTACTTCGCCGGCTGGACCGGCCTGGCTCGCCGGTGGCGGGCGCTGCTGTGGACGGCCGCCGGCCTGGCCGCGTTCGTCGAGGGATACTCGCGGCTTTACCTCGGGCGGCACTGGGCTGCGGACATCGCCGGCGGCTGGCTGACCGGTGCGCTGGTCCTGGTCGGCCTCATCTTCGCAGTGGATGCGCTGCGGCCAGCAGCAGGCGAGCTGGCAGCAATCTACCGCGGGAAGCCGCAGGCCCTGGCGCTGTCAGCGGCCGGAGCCGGCGAGCGCACACTTGTGTCACAGGCAGGAATGGAGTTCTCCGGATGAGCGGCAACTGGTCCCGGCGAGCCGAGCCGGGCCACGGACGGTCATCGAGCGGCGCCCGGTGGTCGGGCCGGGTGCGGGCGGCTTCGGCAGCGGTGGCCGTGCTCGCCGCCGTCGCCGCGGTGGTGATCATCCTGGTGCAGCCTGGCAGGACGGCTCGGCCCGTTGCCGGGCGCGGCAGCGCGACGCCGCCGGGCAGTCAGGGGCCTTCGTCGCCGTCCGCCTCGTCGGGGGCCAGTCCTAGCACCAGCCCGTCGTCGCATCCCGGCCGGTCGCGTACCCCCTCATCGAGTCCGTCCCCGTTCGGGCCGCCTCCTCCGCCGGTACCCGCGTCATCGCTGGCCCCCGCGCGCGGTGCGCTGTTCGGCGCCTGGGCGGAGCCGATCGGCGGGGACAACTCCGCGGCCTACGAGTCCGCCGTGATCAGGCTGGAGCACGAGATCGGGCGCAATCTGGCGATAGATCAGCTCTACGTTCCCTGGTTCCACCAGATGCCCCTGGCTGTCGCGAACTGGGACCTCAGTCACGGCATGGTCCCGATGATCTCGTGGGCCGGCTACTACACGAGCCAGATCGTCTCCGGCCGGTACGACGCCCTGATCCGGGCCACGGCGCGGCGGCTGCGGTCAGTGCACGGACCGGTGATGCTCCGCTGGTTCGCCGAGATGGACGGCGGCCAGTACCGGTACCTGGTCTCCTCGCCAGGCAGCTTCGTCAGGGCCTGGCGGCACGTCTATTCCATTTTCGCCCGGGCCGGCGCCACGAACGTCCGCTGGGTCTGGTGCCCCAACGCCGGGAGCTTCTCGGACGGGATAGCACAGCGCTACTACCCGGGCGGCCGGTACGTCAGCTGGATCTGCGGTGACGGCTACAACTGGGCGCCCAAGAGACCGGGAGCAGTCTGGGCCAGCGTCGCCGCCATATTCTCGTCGTTCTACCACTGGGGCCTGCGGACCGGCAAGCCGCTGATGATCGGCGAATTCGGGGTGCTGGAGAGGCGTCCTGGCGAGAAGGCGGCCTGGTTCAGGCAGACCGACTGGCAGCTGAGGACCATGTTCCCCGGGATCCGGGCCGTCGTCTACTTCAACTCCGACCACCACGGGTACGACTGGCGGGTCACCACGTCGCAGTCGGCCCTGGCGGGCTTCCGCGTCTTCGCCGACGATCCGTATTTCCTTGCCAGGCCGAGGCTCTAGGGCTCGGTGAGCACACCACTGGTCTACATAGGGGGCGCCGCGCGCAGCGGCAGCACCCTGCTTGAGCGCATGCTGGCCGAACTGCCCGGCTACTGCCCGGTGGGAGAGCTTGTCTTCATCTGGGAGCGGTGCGTCAGGCGGAACGATCGCTGCGGCTGCGGCGAGAGGTTCAGCGACTGCCCGTTCTGGGACCAGGTAGGCAAGTCGGCATTCGGCGGCTGGGATGGCGTGGACGCCGACGAGGCGATCAGGCTGCGCGCCGCCGTGGACCGGCACCGCAACCTTGACCGCCTGGCCGGCTTGCGCGGGCCAGGCGGGCTCGAGCCTGCGATCACGGCCTACGCGGCCCTGACCGACCGGCTCTACCAGGCCGTGCGCGAGGTCTCCGGAGCGTCGGTGATCATCGACTCGTCCAAGCACGTGGGCTATGCCCTGCTGCTTCGACGGCTGCCGAGCATCGACCTGCGCCTCGTTCATCTCATCCGGCGCAGCCACGGCGTGGTCAACTCCTGGTCCAGGCAAGTGCGCAAGCCCGGCGTTGGTGACGGCACGCAGTACATGAGCACGCACCCGCCGTCCTGGGCGGTCGGCCTGTGGATAGCCGACAATCTGCTTTATGACGCTCTCGGGCGGCGGACCCGGCGAGCCACCAGGGCCAGGTACGAGGACATCATCGCCGATCCGAACGCCGAGCTCGGCCGGATCACCAGCGAGCTGGACCTGCCGGCCGCGGCGCAGGCGCTGAGCTTCCTCGCGGACTCGGCCGCCGAGCTGCCAGCCAGCCACGCGCTGTCGGGTAACCCGATGCGCTTCCAGCGAGGTAAAGTCGAGCTGCGGGCAGACAACGAGTGGCGCACGGCCATGAGCAGATCACGCCGGGCCGCGATCACGGCAGCGACCTGGCCGCTGCTGCTTCGGTACGGATATCCGCTCGCGTCCAGCGGCCAGCGGTACCCATGACGGGTTCATGCCCGTGATGCATCCCGATCGCCAGCCTTCCTCGCTCACGCCAGAGGCTGGTCTTGTCGCGCGCGGATCGGTGATCAACGTCGGCGCGATGACTCTCGGCGCCGTGCTCGGCTTCGGGCTGACCGTGCTAGCCAGCCGCTGGCTCCAGCCTAAGCAGACGGGGGAGTTCTTCGAGCTGATCGCGCTCTTCACGATCCTGTCGAACTCCCTCGCGCTAGGAGCGGACACGGGGCTGACCCGCTGGATCTCCCGAGCGCGCGCGATCGGCGGCATCCAGGAGGTCCGCCGGATCGTCCTGGTCTCCCTCGTTCCGGTCGCGGCGGTCGGCGCGGCGGCCGCCGCCGCGGTCTGGCTGTCCGCCCGCGTCCTCGCCGGTATCTTCCTGCACGGCATGAACCCGGCGCAGGCCATGTCTGAGTTCCGGCTGATCGCGATCTTCGTCCCGCTCGGGGCGCTGTCCATGTGCCTGATCGCCGGCGCCCGCGGGTTCGGCCGGATGTGGCCGTATCTCGGGATCGAGGGACTGGGCAAGCCGGTCCTGCGGATCGGGCTGATCGTGCTCGCCCTGCTGGCCGGCTGGAGCCTGCGCGGGGCGCTGCTCGGATGGACCATCCCGGTCGCCATCGGCGCGGTCGCGAGCTGGCTCATCGTCGCCAGGCTGATCAGGAAGGAAGTGCCCGCGGCCGGCCGGATGCTTGCCTCGGCCGGCCGGGGCAGGCTCGCCGCCGGGTTCTGGCGGTTCGCCGCGCCGCGCGGCCTGGCCGGGATCTTTCAGGTGACCGTGCTCTGGCTGGACATCCTGCTCGTCGGCGCGATCCTGACCAGCTACGATGCCGGCGTCTATGCCGCGGTGAGCAGGCTGGCGATGATCGGCACCTTCGCGCTTGAGGGGACCAGGCTGGCGATCGCCCCGCAGCTCAGCGGGCTCCTGGCGCGCAGGGAGAACTCCCGCGCCGCCGCTCTCTACCAGAGCGCGACCCGCCTGCTGATGCTCGCGTCCTGGCCGCTGTACCTGATGTTCGCGATCTTCCCGACGGTCGTGCTCCGCATCTTCGGCGCGCACTACGCCTCAGGCGCGATATCGCTGGTCATCCTCTCCCTCGCGATGCTCGTCAATACCGGGACCGGCAATGTGACCGTCGTCTTGCTGATGGGCGGCAAGAGTTCCCTGAACGTCTTCAACACGGTGATCGCGCTCGGAATCAACATCGGCCTCAACTTCCTGCTGCTGCCGCGGATCGGGATCGCCGGCGCCGCGATAGCGTGGGCCGCCAGTATCCTGGTCGACAACGTGCTCGCGGCGTTCGAGGTCTGGTGGGTGCTCGATGTCGCCCCGCTCGGCCGCGGATACGGGCTGGTCGTTGCCGTCGCAGGCGGCTGCTTCGGGCTCGTCGGCCTGGGCGTGCGAAAGCTGGCCGGGCAGACGTTGCCGGCCCTTGGCCTGGCGGTTGCCATCGGCCTGGTCGCCTACGTGCTCGTGGTGTACGCAGGTCGCGGGCGACTGCAGCTGACCGGGTTCTACGCCGCCATGCGGCCGCGTCGCCAGGTCGTGTCCAGCTCGGCCGGTGCCGGTCGGCCCGGCCAGGCCCGGCCAGGTGCCGGACGGCACCGGGCGCCTGCGGCAAGCCGGACCAAGGCGGTCCAGCAGCACCAGCCAGCGGGCGCGACGCTGGTGACAGGCGGACAGCAGGCCGCGCGCGGAGCGCAGCGAGCCCACCCGCCAGGCAGCCGAGCGGTACGAAGGAGCACATGATCATGCAGTCAGGCAGCCACTCGATCGGCCAGGCCGCGCGCGAGTCCGCCAAGCGGGCCCTGCGCGGCTACGGCGTGATCACCTCCGGGCTGCGCCCAGGGCCGGATTTCGTCATCATCGGCGCCAAGCGCGGCGGTACCACGTCGCTGTACAACTACCTGCTCGAGCATCCGGCGGTCCAGCCGCTGTTCCCCGGCAGGCAGCGGATCAAGGGCGTGCACTACTTTGACTCCGGCTATCACGCAGGCCCGCGGTGGTACCGGTCGCACTTTCCGATGGCGGCGGGCGGCAGGCAGCTCGCCCGGCCCTGGATCAGGCCGGCGCTGGCGGGCGAGGCGAGCCCGTATTACCTGTTCCATCCGCTCGCCGCCGAGCGCCTGGCGCGGGCGTTTCCCGGCGTTCGCCTCATCGTGCTGCTCCGCGATCCGGCGGAACGGGCCTACTCCCACTACAAGGAACGGGTCCGGCATGGCGCGGAGCCGCTGAGCTTCGATGAGGCGCTTGATGCCGAGCCGGGCAGACTGCGGGGCGAAGCCGAGCGGATCATCAGCGAGCCGGGCTACCGCAGCTCCGAGCACGAGGACCACTCCTATCTGACCCAGGGCCGATACCTCGACATGCTGCCGAGGTGGTTCGAGCTGTTCGGCCGGGAGCAGTTCTACCTGGCGGCGAGCGAGGACTTCTACGCCGATCCCGGCCGGATAGCTAACGAGGTGTGGTCCTTCCTCGGCCTGCCCCCGGCCACGCTGAGGAGCCAGAAGCGGTTCAATTACCATCCGGCGCCGGACATCGGCGCGGCGACCCGGCAGCGGCTGGCCGACGCGTTCGCCGAGCACAACCGGGACCTCCAGGAATACCTCGGCCGTACCCTGCCCTGGGCCGGGAGCGCGCGGGTGCCGCCCGCGGCCGGGCCGGGGCTCGGCGTGAGCGCCGGCCGGGCGGGCGCGGAGGCAGTCAGTTGAGCGCGATGGCGGAGCAGGCGCGGCCGGCGGTCGCGGTCGTGGTTGCCACTCGCGACCGCCCCGAGCTGCTTGAGCGGGCCGTGGCCGGGATCATCGGCCAGTCCTACCCCGGCGACATCGAGTGCCTGGTGGTCTTCGACCAGAGCGCGCCGAGGCCGGTCCCGGCCGCTGAGTCGCCCGGGCGCCGGCTCACGGTGCTCGCCAACTCCCGGGCCGCCGGGCTGGCCGGTGCCCGCAACGCCGGCATCCTGTCGAGCAGCGCGCCGCTGATCGCGTTCTGCGACGACGACGACGTCTGGACGCCGGCCAAGCTCTCGCTCCAGGTGGATCACCTGGAATCGACGGCGGCCGAGTTCGTGGCGAGCGGGGTGAGCATCCATCACACCGATCACGTCATCACCAGGATCCCGCCAGCGACGGTCGCTCTCGGGCAGCTGGTGCGCGAGCGGGTCACCGCGCTGCACCCGTCGACCTTCCTGTTCCGCCGCGAGATGGTCGAGGCGATGGGCCTGGTGGACGAGGAGATCCCGGGCAGCTACGGCGAGGACTACGACTGGCTGCTCCGGGCGGCCCGCCGCCATCAGATCGTCTCGGTACGCGAGCCGCTGGTCGACGTGTACTGGCACAAGCAGTCGTTCTTCGCCGAGCGCTGGGCCACCGTGGTCAGCGCTCTGGAGTACCTGCTCAGCAAGCACCCCGAGCTGATGGCCGATCCGGCGGGCCGGGCGCGGATCCAGGGCCAGATCGCCTTCGCGCAGGCCGCGCTGGCTCGCCGGTCCGCCGCGTTCCGGTCGGGCGGTCAGGCGCTCCGCGGCAACCCGGCGGAGCGCCGCGCTTACCTGGCCCTGGCCGTCGCGTCCGGCGTGGTGCCGGCCACCATGATCGTCCGGCTCGCCAACCGCCGGGGTCGCGGCATCTGACCGTCGCGGAGCGCCTGGCCCCGTGCGGCCAGGCGCCGGCGGCCGTTCCCCGGGGCGGTTCCCGCCAGAGCGAACTCCCGGTCGTTCCGCCACAGGATCGCGTACGCGAGCATGGTCAGACCGAGCGGGGCGGCGACCGCATCGTAGGTGAACATATAGATAAACGACAGCAGGATCACCAGCAGGCCGGTCATCCCTTCGGGCGTGGGATCTCGCCGGTACCGCCACGCCCCGAGCGCGAAGAAGCCGAAGTAGAGCACGACGCCGACGAAGCCGCTGCAGATGAGCACGAGCGAGAACTGCCCTGTGCTGCCGACCTCCGCCTGGCCGCAGATCGGGCAGTCAGGGGTCGGCCCGATCGCGACCGAGTTGACGCTGCCGCGCTGCTGCCTCGTATCGCCATAGCCGAGAATCGGCGACGACAGGCCGTCCTTCATGGACAGGGCGAACAGGCTGGACCGGATCGGGTTGCTCTTGCCGTTCTGCAGCCGCTCGGTGACGACGTGCCCGAGCGGACTGGCCACGGCGGCCACGACCCCCAGAGCGGCCAGGCCGACGAGCCCGCCGATGACGGCTACCCGTCCCTTGGCCGCGAGCCGGACCGCCAGGTACACGACGGAGAAAGCCACCGCGATCCAGGCGCCGCGGTTCAGCGAGTAGATCAGCGCCACCAGCGCGAATCCCGCCGTGGCCCACCCGATGATCCGCTGCCGCCGCTTCGCCCCGGTACGCAGGCAGACCAGGAGCAGCCAGGGCACCGTGATGGTCAGGCACTCGCCCCAGGTATTGGTGTAATCGAACGGCGCCTTGGACCGGCCCTGCCCGGTCGGAGTGCCCTGGCTGGTGACCGTCCCGAACACGTTCTGTATCTGGGTCAGCGCCGGATGCATCTGCGCCTGGATGAACGCGTTGTTGCGCAGGCTGTGCGGTATCACGGCCAGCATGGGCGAGTTGAACTGAAAGGCCGGGTCCAGGATGCCGGCCACGCCGAGCACGGTCGTGTAGATCCCGAGCAGCCCGAGCAGCCACATGAGCTTCCGCTTCGGCAGTTCGTGCTCGGTCAGATTGCCGACGTAGAGCAGCAGCACGGTGATGGCGACATAGGTCGTGGTCCGGTCGGCGTAGGCGACGAACCGGTGACTGAGCGGACTGACCACGGTGCCTGGCGCTGACAGCGTCAGCATGAACACTCCGGCCACGGTCCAGATCAGGAAGAGCAGCCACAGCCCGAACCCTGGCGGCAGCCGCAGCGGCCTGCTCCGGTGTGCGCGCCAGGCGAGCATCCGGGACACCATCGGGATAGCGATGCCGATCCACATGAAGTCGGCGATGCCGAGTGCCCACCACAGCGGGTACCCGGCCAGCAGGGCGGTGACCGGCCAGGCCGGATGGCGGGTCAGCCAGGCGCCGATCGCGCGCCCGCGCCGGCCGGGACGCGGCAGCACCGATGCAGACAGGTCAGAGCCGTCCTGCCAGGCCGGCGGGCGCACCCGGCGGTCGCTGATCACCTCGTCCGCGTACCGAGGCGACTGGAGCTGCGCGGTCATCTGGCGGCCACGGCTGCCGACTGGATCACGCCGCCGCTGGCGCCGCCGCGGCTACGTTGCTCCGTCGCGGCGCGCGATCCGGCGCCGGGCATGGTCAGCTCTCCCCCTTGCCCTTGGCGGTCGGGTAGTCGGCGGGGTAATCGGCCGTCGGGCGGCCGCCTGGCTGGCCGGAATCGGGCCTCGCGGTCCGGGGCAATGGCCACGGCTGGCCCCCGGCGTTACGCGGCGCCGACCCGGCAGCCGCGTCATTCGGCGGCCCGTGCTTGGAACGCCGGCCGAACTCGTCAGGGACGGGGCCTGGCCCGTAAGGCTCGCCGCCAGGTCCCGCTGGCGGTCGTCCGCCGGCCTGCCCGTGCGGCGGAGGCGGGCCGCCGGGCCGGCGTGACCCGCCGGGCGCCGGACGTGGCTCGACGCGATCCATCCTGGTCGGCCGTGCCGTCTCCGCGGCGCTCGCCGACCGTGTGGCAGCCTTGGCCTTCCGGTCAGACCAGCGGGTCGGCGGCAGGATGGCTGCTCCGAGAACCTCGGTCCTGATCCGGTCAAGCCGCCTGACGCACTCAGCCATCTCGCCTCGCGTGGTGCTGTCAAGCTCTGCGACGACGATGCTGGCGTCAGCGAATTCGGCCATGCCGAGTGTGCCGCCCGCCGGGAGCGCTCCGGCGTCGATCACGATGTAGCGGGCGCTCTCATTGAGCGCGGCGATGAGCCGCCGGCCCGCGTCGTACTGCAGATCATCGACCGCGCCGGGATCGGTGCCTGGCGCGATCACCCGGAGCCTGGGGACCGCGGCGGACGGAAGCGTGACCTCGTTGATCGTGACCATGCCCGCGAGCACGTCGCCAAGGCCGCGTGCGCCGCCGCCGCCGATCCCGAGCAGCTTGGGCGATATCGACCCATGCTGATCGGCGCAGATCAGGACCGTCTCGGCCCGGGTCCTGGCCAGGGCGGCGGCGAGGTTCGAGGCAACCACGCCGGTGCCAGGGCCAGCCGAGGCGCCGACCACAAGCAGCACGTGATTCCCGTCGCCGAGCGCGGTCGC
The DNA here is from genome assembly GCA_035604275.1 of Streptosporangiaceae bacterium. Lineage (GTDB taxonomy): Bacteria > Actinomycetota > Actinomycetes > Streptosporangiales > Streptosporangiaceae > Chersky-822. The sequence continues at coordinate 16,492 of DATNIU010000151.1, forward strand.
GCTGGCCCTGGCCAGCTCGGTGAATGCGTGCCCGGTAGCGGACCTGGGCGGCACGAGAGCGTTCTGCAGGCCCGGGGCGCGCTGCGCCAGCGAGAGCAGCACTGGAATGTCGAGGAAGCGCTCGACGTCGGAGGCGGCATGGATCCGGTCATCGCGACGGTCCGCCCAGAAGGCGAAGATGAGGCCGACGAGCAGGCCGACCATAACCCCGCTCGGCCCGTAAAGAAGCTTCCTCGGGCTGCTCGGCGTGGTTGGCCGCAGCGCCGCCGTGATGATGTACCCGGACTTGTAGTTGACCGAGGCGTCCAGGGACGCGATCGCCCCGCGCAGCGGGGCGAGCTGAGTGCTGACGTTGATGAAAGCCGCGTGGGCCGCGGCTGAGGCCGGAGAGCCGGCCCGCAGCGTCTTGATCTGCGCCTCGAGCGAGATCGACCGGGTCAGGAGCCGGCTCTCCTTGGCCTGCTCGATCTGAATCTGAGACTGGATCTTGGACCGGGCCGTCGCCTCCCGGCTCTGCAGGTAGGACGTCGCGAAGGCCTGCGCGCAGTCGGCGGCTGCCTTCGGCGAGGGCTCTGAGCAGCTGATCTGAAGTATCTGAGTGTTGGGCGGCACCGCCACGCTCACCTGCTTGGCCAGTGCCGTGGGCGTCAGGGTGCTGTGCAGCTCCGCCACGGCCAGCCTCGCCACCGACGTGGACTGCACGATCTGCACCTCGTTGTCCATGTTGATCACGGTGTTGGTCTTGTTGCCGAGCAGCGCGGCGGTATTCGCGGCATTCGGCGTGACATACACCGACGCGGTCGCCGTGTAGGCCTTCGGGGCGACCACCAGGTAGGCAGCGGCGGCGAGCGCTCCGAGGAGCGTGAAGGCGAAGATCATCCGCCACCGGCGCCGCAGTACGCCAAGGTAATCGGACATTTCAAACGAGTCGGGCCTGGCTGAGTCGATCATGCGGCGGTACTCCTCGTGCTGCGCGCTGGATGCCGGCCCGGTCCAGGGGCTTGTAACCGGCTAGCTGATCGGTGACTGACCAGTACCAAAGTGTAATGTCGCTCCGGACCGAGAAACGCCGATCGAGCCAGGCTAAGGCGGATTACCTGCCGCTAGCCCCGCTTTCCGACACAGCGTCCGGTGTTGTATGGGGACAATGTGAGCAATGCGGTGCCAGCCGACCTCATCCCGGAGCCCAGGTGAGCAGTTTCAGTGATCTGCAGGACTATGTAGCGATCCCGGCGCTGACGTCCCTGGTCCTATCGCCCGACGGGTCCTGGCTCGCGGCCTGCGTGCAGTCGCTGGCGCCTGACCGGAAGAAGAAGGTCAGCAGCATCTGGAGCATTGACCCTGGCCTGGCGCCGCCCGCCCGGCTGACCTGGTCGGCGAACGGCGAGTCCGATCCGGCGTTCCTGCCCGACGGCTCCCTGCTCTTCGTCTCGAAACGAATCGATCCCGCTGCCGCCAGGCAGGGCGGCGAGCCGGATGCCGACCAGCCCGCGCTGTGGCTGCTGCCTGCCAGGGGCGGCGAGGCGAGTCTGGTCGCCGCCCCGCCCGGAGGCGTGTCGAGCCTGGCCGTCGCCCGGCGGTCCGGGTCGTTTCTCCTGGCTGCTCCGGCATTCGCCGGCACGGCGGGTCCGGATGCCGATGCCGGGCGCCGCAAGGCGCGCCGCGACGCCGGGGTGACTGCCATCCTGCATGAGGGCGGCCCGCTGAGGCACTGGGATCATGATCTCGGCCCGGACTGCCCGCGGCTGCTGGCCGGCCAGCCGAGCGGCCCGGCGGTCCAGCCCGGTGACCCTGTCGCGCTGGCGGACCTGACCCCCGACCCGGGCAGGGCACTTGACGAGCAGGCCTTCGATCTCGCCCCGGACGGATCACTGGCCGTATCTGGCTGGTGGGTATTCGGTCGCAGCGGCGAAGCGCGTGCTGAGGTGGCCGTCATCGACGTGGCGACGGCGCAGCGCCGCACGCTGATGGCCGAGCCGGGTGCCGACTTCGGCCAGCCCGCGATCTCGCCAGACGGCCGGCTGGTGGTCGCGATCCGGTCCGGGCATCACACCTATCAGCGGCCGGGGGATGCCACCCTGGTCGTCTCGGCCCTGGACGGGGCCGTCCCAGGCATCCCGCGCGATCTGCTGGCCGGATTCGACCGCCGCCCGCTGAACGCGACCTGGGCGCCGGACTCCGGGTCGGTCTACTTCTGCGCCGACGACAACGGCAGGAGGCCGGTATACCGCGTCCACGTCGAGAGCGGCGAGGTCACGCGGCTCACCGCGGACGATGCCGCCTATGACTGTCTCTGCCCGGCGCCAGACGGGCAGACGCTGTACGCGCTGCGCGCGACTATCAGCGAGCCGCCGGCCGCGGTCAGGATCGATCTGGCCGCGCCGGCCGCCGAGCCGGTCAGGCTCCCCGGGCCGGCCGGGCCGGTCGAGGTACCCGGCCGGGTGGAGGAGGTGACGGTGACGGCCGCTGACGGGGCCACCATCCGGGCCTGGCTGGTGCTGCCCGACGGCGCCGCGCCTGGCGCGCCCGCGCCGCTGCTGCTGTGGGTGCACGGCGGACCGGAGATGAGCTGGAACGCCTGGTCCTGGCGGTGGAACCCGTGGCTGATGGCGGCCAGGGGATATGCCGTTCTGCTGCCCGACCCGGCCCTGTCGACAGGCTACGGCCAGGAGTTCGTGGCACGCGGTCACGGGACCTGGGGCGGCAAGCCGTTCACCGATGTGATGACCATCACCGACGCGGTCACGGCGCGGCCCGAGATCGACGCCAGCCGGACGGCGATGATGGGCGCCTCGTTCGGCGGTTACATGGCCAACTGGATCGCCGGCCACACCGACCGGTTCGCCGCGATCGTCAGTCACGCGGGGCTCTGGGCGCTTGATCAGATGTTCGCGACCACCGACAAGCCGGCCTACTGGCGCCGGACCTTCGGCGACCCGGCCGTCAGGCCGGAGCGCTACCTGGACAACTCGCCGCACCTGCACGCCGACAGCATCGTCACGCCGATGCTGATCGTTCACGGGGACAAGGACTACCGGGTGCCGATCGGCGAGGCGCTGAGACTGTACTGGGACCTGATCAGCCGCGGCAGGCAGGCGAAGTTCCTGTACTTCAGCGACGAGCACCACTGGGTGCTCCAGCCGGGCGACGTCCGGGTCTGGTACGAGACGGTGTTCGCGTTTCTCGCCGAGCATCTGCTCGGCGAGAAATGGCAGCGTCCCGACCTGCTCTAGCCCTGGTAGCGGAACGGCAGCGGGGCCTTGCCGGGAGCGCGACGAGCCGGATCCGCTCCTGGCGGGACCCGGCTCGTCGCTGAGCGCCGGTGGCGCGGCGGACCGGTCAGGCGACCGGGCCGAAGCGCAGGGTGAACTCCTGCGAGTCGCGGACCACGTGACCGGTGAGCAGGTTCAGCCGCTCCGCCTTGAGCTGGTTGCCCGGCCGGGTGCTGCCCGGGTCAACGGTCAGGACCAGCGGGTGGCTGAAGTTCGGGTCCGACGCGTTCACCCACGGGGTGTAGGCGCGGCCGTCGTACGCGGTGGCGTTCGCCAGGTCACCGACCCACAGCGTGGGGGCGCCCGCGCCGCAGGCCTGCAGGGTCACGTTCTGGCCATTGAGTCCGGGCGCCGCCAGGCCGGCGCAGAGGCCGGTCTCGTTGCCGAACGGCGTCCAGTCCGACTCGAACACCGGGTAGTTGCTCGGGTAGTTGATGCAGACGTAGGACTCGGCCGGGATCAGGCCACCGCAGAAAGAACCGAGCACGCCCACCTGGGCACCGCTGAAGTCCTCGTTCGGATGGCTGTTGCTCGCCCGCTGGAGGTCGAGCTTCTGGCCGATCTTGCCGCCGACGCCGGTGTCGCCGGGCACGTACGCGTTCTGGATCACCCTGGGGCCCAGCTCGAGGCTGGACAGCGCGAAGCACTGCGCGCCGCACGCCGGGGTCGCCCTCGGCGTGCCGGGGTGGACCGACGCCTGGGCCGCGCTCGCGCCGAGCGTGAGCAGGGCCGCCGCGGTGCTCAGCGCCGTGATCATCTTGCGCATTTCTCTCTCCTTGAATCGGGTGGAATACAGGCGATTCCGTTTGGGTAGGCCTACCGGTAGCGGATCGTTTCCATTGCCAAGACGCCGCAGCTCTTATCCAGGTTTACAAAAATAGCTCGACGAATCTTTGAAGAATGACATCTATCAGCTTTTAAGCTCAATAAGTCAATCAAATTCCATCTAGCAGTGTTGAGCTTCTGACCTGCTACTATGTAACTAACAGGTCATATATCGAGGGGTACGCGGTGACCTGTGCGTCCTCGCGTCGGCTAATGTGCCGAGCCGTCCGGTTGTCGACCCAAGGCGATCTTCAGTCAGGTATTCACCAGACTCGCCATCAGTACCCAGACCAGCCAAGAACCATCCGTTAATCGATAAATGCATCCCGATGCGCAGGCACCGGCTCATGGCGGACGGCATGCCTGCGGCGCAGGGCGTTGCGCAGCCAGCCGGCGCCGCTGACGTGCTGCCCGCCAGCGAGGAAACTGTCTAACGCCTGTGCGACCCTGGCTGAATGACTCGCGCAGATCTCCAGAAACGACCCGGAGACGTCTCGGCGATGTTCGACGCGGTGGCCGAGCGCTATGACCTGCTGAACGATGTCCTGTCGCTGGGCCAGGACCGGCGCTGGCGGTCGGTGGTGGCCAGAGCCGTGGCCGCCGGGCCCGGCGATCTTGTCCTGGACATCGCTGCGGGCACCGGGACGTCGTCCAGGACGTTCACCACGGCCGGAGCGCGGTGCGTGGCCTGCGATTTCTCGCTCGGCATGCTCAGGGTCGGCGCCCGCGGCCCGGCGGGCCTGGTCAGCTTCGTGGCCGGCGACGCGCTCCGGCTGCCGTTCGCCGACCAGGCCTTTGACGCGGTCACGATCTCCTTCGGCCTGCGCAATGTGGCCGACCCCGACGCGGCGCTGGCCGAGCTGCTCAGGGTCACCAGGCCCGGCGGCACCCTGGTGATCTGCGAGTTCAGTCACCTGCCCGCCAGGTCGCTTGACGCGTGCTACCAGCGGTACCTGGCCGCTGTCCTGCCCGCGGTGGCGGGCAGGATCTCGCGCAATCCGGAAGCCTACGCGTACCTGGCCGAGTCGATCAGTCACTGGCCGGGGCAGCGGGACCTGGCCAGGAGGATCGGCGCGGCCGGCTGGTCGGCCGTCAGGTGGCGGGATCTGACCTTCGGGGTGGTCGCCGTGCACGTCGCAAGGCGGCCCGGGCTGGCGGCGCGGGCCGCCAGGGGCGGCTCCTGAGGTCATGCGTCACGGTCTAGACTAGGCAGCACTAGTACTTGTGAAGGCGTTCACAAGATTGGCGGGACGGGTCCGTGACCGAGCACAACCTCCCGGCGACCCCCCCCGACCAGGCAGGCCGCGGCGCGGCGGTCGCTCGCGGCACTCGTGCGCGCGGCACCAGGTCGGGCGTGGTTACGTCGTCAGATACGGCTGACGTCATCGTGGTCGGGGCCGGCCCGGCCGGATCCTCGGTGGCCTATTACCTGGCCACGGCCGGCCTCGATGTGCTGCTGCTCGAGAAGACGAGCTTCCCGCGCGAGAAGGTCTGCGGCGACGGGCTCACTCCGCGCGCGGTGAAGGCGCTGACCGCGATGGGGATCCAGATAGCCGAGAGCGACGGCTGGCCGAGGAACAAGGGCCTGCGGATCATCGGCGGCGGAGGACGGATCGAGCTCGCCTGGCCAGACCTGTCCGTCTATCCGGGTTTCGGCATGGTAAGGACCAGGACGGACTTCGACGAGATCCTGGCCAGGCACGCGCAGAAAGCTGGCGCGCGATTGCTCGAGAACGTCACTGTCACCGGCGCGCTGGTCGACGACAGGACGGGTCGCGTCGCCGGGGTCAGGGCACGGCAGGCGGCGGTTGGCAAGGCTGAGCGCGGCGACGCCGGAGGCGGCCGGGCGGAGGGCAGGGGGCGCGCCGCCGGGAGCGCGGCCGGAGCGGAACGGACCTTCGGCGCCCCGCTGGTCATCGCGGCGGACGGCAACTCGTCCAGGCTGTCCGTCTCGATGGGTCTGCGCAAGCGGGACGACCGTCCGCTCGGCGTCGCGGTCAGGACCTACTACACCACTCCCAGGCACGACGACGACTACCTGGAGGCATGGCTCGACCTGTGGGACGGCGAGCAGCTGCTCCCCGGCTACGGCTGGATCTTCGGGATGGGCGACGGGACCTCCAACGTCGGTCTCGGCCTGCTGAACACCTCGGAGTCATTCGGTCACATCGACTACCGCGCGCTGCTGCGACGCTGGCTGGCCGCGACGCCGGCCGAGTGGGGCTTCGCCGAGGAGAACCGGACTGAGCCGGTGCGCGGCGCCGCGCTGCCGATGGCCTTCAACCGCACTCCGCACTACACTCGCGGGCTCGTGCTGGTCGGCGACGCGGCCGGGCTCGTGAATCCGTTCAACGGCGAGGGCATCGCGTACGCGATGGAGTCCGGCGAGCTCGCTGCCAGGTCCATCGTCCAGGCACTCGCCCGGCCGACGGCGGCGGGCGCCGAGCGGGTGATGCAGGGCTACCCCGCGGCGCTCAGGGACGCCTACGGCGGCTACTACGCTCTGGGCCGGACCTTCGTGAAGCTGATCGGCAAGCCGTCGTTCATGCAGTTTGCCACCAGGCACGGGATCAAGCGCCCGGCGGTCATGCGGATGTCGATGAAACTGCTCGGTAACCTGACCGAGCCCCGTGGCGGTGACGCGGTCGACCGGGTCATCAACGCACTGTCTAAGATGACGCCGGCGGCATAGCGTCGTCCGATGCGGAGCTTAGATCGACATCGCCGCGCGGCCGGCCGGCCGCGCGGCCGGCCAGCACGGTCAGACAAGACCGCGCAACCAGACAAAAGGGGGTGACGGAGCCGATGAGCAGCTATGTGCCGATCGTCGTGCTCGGGGCCCTGTCCGCGGTCTTCGCCATCTTCTCGCTGGTGATGGGCGCTGTCACCGGCCCGAAGCGGTGGAACCGGGCCAAGCTCGAGGCCTATGAGTGCGGCATCGAGCCGACCCGCCAGCCGGCCGGGATCAGGTTCCCGGTCAAGTACTACCTGACGGCGATGCTCTTCATCGTCTTCGACATCGAGATCATCTTCCTGTACCCGTGGGCGGTCGCCTTCGATCATCTCGGGGTGTTCGGCCTGGTCGAGATGGTCACCTTCATTGCCACCGTCCTTGTCGCGTACGTCTACGTATGGCGGCGCGGCGGTCTGGAATGGGATTAGCCGATGGGTCTGGAAGAGAAGCTGCCGAGCGGCGTTCTGCTGACTTCCGTCGAGAAGCTGGCCGGGTACGCGCGCAAGTCCTCGGTGTGGCCGGCCACCTTCGGCCTTGCCTGCTGCGCGATCGAGCTGATGGCGACCGGCGGGCCGAGGCATGACCTGGCCAGGTTCGGCATGGAGCGCGCGTCGAACACGCCGCGCCAGGCCGACCTGATGATCGTGGCCGGGCGGGTCAGCCAGAAGATGGCGCCGGTGCTGCGCCAGATCTATGACCAGATGTCCGAGCCCAAGTGGGTCATCTCGATGGGAGTCTGTGCCAGCAGCGGCGGCATGTTCAACAACTACGCGATCGTCCAGGGTGTCGACCACATCGTGCCGGTCGACATCTACCTGCCCGGCTGCCCGCCCCGGCCGGAGATGCTGCTCGACGCGATCGTCAAGCTGCACGACAAGATCCAGAACATGAAGCTGGGCGCGAACCGGGAGAAGCAGATCACCGAGCTCGAGCAGGCCAGGCTTAAGAGGCTGCCGCTGGTGCCGACCCTGAGGTCGGGGGCGGACCGGTGAGCGAAGCAGACACGCCAGACCCGGCCGCGGCGGTTCCGGCCGTGCCCGATCCGGCGGCAGTGGCCGGCCAGGAGCGCTTGTCCCAGCGAGTGGCCAGGACCGGCATGTTCGGCACCGAGACCACCGGCGACACCTCCGGCTACGGTGGCCTCAAGGTCCGTACGCCCCCGCCGCTGTCCAGCGAGCCGCCGTACGGCTCCTACTTCGACGAGGTCGTCAGCGCGACCGGGGCCGCGCTCGAAGCAGCCGCCCTGAACTTCGGCACCGCCGTCGAGCGGGTTGTCGTCGCTTACGGCGAGCTAACTCTGCACGTTCGCCGCGAGCACCTCGTCGAGGTCTGCAGGCGGCTCCGCGACGACCCCGCGCTCGCCTTCGAGCTGTGCGGCGGGGTATCCGGCGTGCACTACCTGGCCGACACCGGGCGTGAGCTGCACGCGGTCTACCACCTGCTCTCGATCACCCACAACAGGCGGCTTCGGCTCGAGGTATCCGTGCCCGACGCCGACCCGCACGTTCCCTCGCTGGTCGCCGTCTACCCGACCTGTGACTGGCACGAGCGGGAGACCTGGGACTTCTTCGGCATCGTCTTCGACGGCCATCCGGCGCTGACCAGGATCGAGATGCCTGACGACTGGAAGGGCCACCCGCAGCGGAAGGACTACCCGCTCGGCGGCATTCCGGTGGAGTACCGCGGAGCGACCGTGCCGCCGCCCGACGAGCGGAGGTCGTACGCATGACAGAACGTGTCTATACCGTCGGCGGCCAGGACTGGGATGAGGTCGTCGCGGCGGCCGACGAGGCGGGCGAGGGCTCGCGCGAAGAGCATCTGATCGTCAATATGGGCCCGCAGCACCCGTCCACCCACGGCGTGCTGAGGCTGATCCTCACCCTGGACGGCGAGACGGTGACCGAGCTCAGGCCGGTGGTCGGGTATCTGCACACCGGCATCGAGAAGAACATGGAGTTCCGCACCTGGACACAGGGCGTCACGTTCTGCACCCGGATGGACTATCTCTCGCCGTTGTTCAACGAGACCGCGTACTGCCTCGCTGTGGAGCGGCTGCTCGGGATCACCGACGCCATCCCTGAGCGGGCGAGCGTCCTGCGGGTGCTGATGATGGAGCTCAACCGGATCTCCTCGCACCTGACCGCCATCGGCACGTTCGGCCTGGAACTCGGCGCCACCACCGTCTTCCTGTACGGGATGCGCGAGCGCGAGAAGGTGCTCGACCTGTTCGAGGTGATCAGCGGCCTGCGGATGAATCATGCTTACATCCGGCCCGGCGGCGTCGCCCAGGATCTGCCGTCCGGAGCGCTGGAGAAGCTGCGCGAGTTCCTCGGCGTGATGCCCGGGCTGCTCGACGAGCTGCACAAACTGCTCGACGTGAACCCGGTCTACCTGGCCCGTACCCGCTCCATCGCGCATCTCGACCTGACCGGATGCATGGCGCTCGGCGTCACCGGGCCTATGCTGCGCGCCACCGGCCTGCCCTGGGATCTGCGCAAGAGCCAGCCGTACTGCGGGTACGAGACCTACGAGTTCGACGTTCCCACCCAGGACAGCTGCGACGCTTACGGCAGGTACCTGGTGCGGATGGACGAGATGGACCAGTCGCTGCGGATCGTCGAGCAGTGCGTCGACCGGCTGGCCGGAACCCGGCCGGCCGACGATCCGGTGATGATCGCCAACGCCAAGATCGGCTGGCCCGCGCAGCTGTCGGTCGGCCCGGACGGCATGGGCAACTCCGCCGACCACATCGCGCACATCATGAGCCAGTCGATGGAGGCGCTGATCCACCACTTCAAGCTGGTCACCGAGGGCTTCCGGGTGCCGGCCGGGCAGGTCTACGCGGCCGTGGAGTCACCGCGCGGCGAGCTTGGCTGTCATGCGGTCAGCGACGGCGGCACCCGGCCTTACCGGGTGCACTTCCGCGACCCCTCGTTCACCAACCTGCAGTCGGTGTCGGCGATGTCCGAGGGCGGCCTGGTCGCCGACGTGATCGCCGCGGTGGCCAGCATCGACCCGGTGATGGGAGGGGTGGACAGGTAATGGCGTTCAGCGAGCAGGTGCGCGCGGCGCTGGCGGCGGACGCCGCCGAGATCATCGCGAGGTACCCGAGGCGGCGTTCCGCGCTGCTGCCGCTGCTGCACCTGGTCCAGGCGGAGGAAGGCTACGTCTCCGCCGACGGGATCACGTTCTGCGCGGAGCAGCTTGACCTGTCCGAGGCCGAGGTCACGGCCGTGGTCTCGTTCTACACGATGTACAAGCGGCGGCCGGTCGGCGAGTATCACGTCGGTGTGTGCACGAACACGCTCTGCGCGGTGCTTGGCGGCGACGCCATCTACGCCGACCTGCGGAGCCACCTGGGCACCGAAGCCGACGAGGCGACGCGGGACGGCAAGGTCAGCCTTGAGCACATCGAGTGCAACGCCGCCTGCGACTACGCGCCGGTAGTGATGGTCAACTGGGAGTTCTTCGACAACATGACCCCGCAGTCGGCCAGGGACCTGGTGGACGGACTGCGCTCGGGCGCCGACATCGTGCCGACCAGGGGCGCGCCGCGGCTCTGCAGCTGGCGCGAGGCGTCGAGGATCCTGGCCGGCTTCCCCGATGACCAGGCGTCCGGCGGTCACACGGCGGGCGACCCCACCCTGGCCGGACTGCGGATCGCCAAGGAGAACGGCTGGACGCCCGAACCGGTGACCGAGGGAGGCCAGCGATGACGTCGGTCCTGACGCCGAGCCTCACCGCGCACTGGGACGAGCCCGATTCCTTTACCCTGGCCGGTTACCGGCGGGCCGGCGGATACACGGCGCTGGCGAAGGCGCTGGAGATGCCGCCCGACGACGTCATCGCGACGGTCAAGGCGTCGGGGCTGCGGGGCCGCGGTGGCGCGGGCTTTCCCACCGGGGTGAAGTGGGGGTTCATCCCGCAGGGCGACGGCAAGCCGCACTACCTGGTGGTCAACGCCGACGAGTCAGAGCCGGGGACCTGCAAGGACATCCCTATCATGCTGGCCAACCCGCATGCGCTCGTGGAGGGCGCGATCATCGCGGCGTACGCGATCCGGGCACAGCGGGCGTTCATTTACGTACGCGGCGAGGTGCTGCACGTCATCCGCCGGGTGCACCACGCGATCGCCGAAGCCTACGAGGCCGGCTTTGTCGGCGAGAACATCCTGCGCTCGGGCTTCGACCTGGAGATCGTGGTGCACGCCGGGGCCGGCGCCTACGAGTGCGGCGAGGAGACAGCGCTGCTCGACTCGCTGGAAGGCTTCAGGGGTCAGCCGAGGCTCAAGCCGCCGTTCCCGGCGATCGAGGGCCTGTACGCCTGCCCCACTGTGGTCAACAACGTCGAGTCGATCGCGAGCGTGCCCGCGATCATCTCGGGCGGCGCCGAGGCGTTCGCGGCGCTCGGCACGGAGAGATCCAAGGGCTTCGGCATCTTCTCGCTGTCCGGCCACGTCACGACGCCTGGGCAGTACGAGGCGCCGCTCGGCGTCACCCTGCGCGAGCTGCTCTCGCTGGCCGGCGGGGTGCGGGCCGGTCACCGGCTGAAGTTCTGGACTCCGGGCGGGTCGTCCACGCCGATCTTCACCGACGAGCACCTGGACATCCCGCTCGATTTCGAATCGGTCGGCGCGGCCGGGTCCATGCTCGGCACCAGGGCGCTGCAGATCTTCGACGAGACCACCTGCGTGGTCCGGGCCACGCTCCGCTGGATGGAGTTCTACCAGCACGAATCCTGCGGCAAGTGCACGCCGTGCCGTGAGGGCACCTACTGGATCGTCCAGCTGCTCGAATCGCTGGAGAACGGCCAGGGCGCCGACTCCGATCTGGACAAGCTGCTCGACATCTGCGACAACATCCTCGGCCGGGCCTTCTGCCCGTTCGGCGATGGCGCGGTCAGCCCCGTGATGTCGTCGATCAAGTACTTCAGGGACGAGTTCACCGAGCACTCCAAGCGCGGCGGCTGCCCGTTCGATCCCGTCCGGTCTACCGTCTTCGGGGGGTCCGGGGGGTCGCCCCCCCGGGCTAGCACAGCCGGGGGCTCGCGGGGGTCGTCCCCCGCGGCTAGCACAGCCGGGGGTTCGCGGGGGTCGTCCCCCGCGGCTAGCACAGCCGGCGGTTCCGCTCAGGCAGGGAGTTGACCAGCGCGATGACCGTTCAGCGCAGCGATGCCGCCGGCGGCGAGCTGGCCAGACCGGCCGACGGGGTGCGGGTCACCATCGACGGATTCGAGATCACCGTCCCCAAGCGGACGCTTATCATCCGCGCCGCCGAGCAGCTTGGCATCGGTATCCCGAGATTCTGCGACCACCCGCTGCTGGCGCCGGTCGGTGCCTGCCGCCAGTGCCTGGTGCAGGTGGAGGGCCAGCCCAAGCCGCCCGCGTCCTGCACGACGGAGTGCACCGACGGCATGGTGGTGCGGACTCAGCTGACCTCGCCGGTGGCTGAGAAGGCACAGCGCGGCGTGATGGAGCTGCTGCTCGTCAACCACCCGCTGGACTGCCCGATGTGCGACAAGGGCGGCGAGTGCCCGCTGCAGAACCAGGCCATGTCCACCGGGGCCGGCGAGACCAGGTTCACCGGCGCCAAGCGGACATTCCGCAAGCCGATCGCGCTCTCCGCACAGGTGCTGCTTGACCGCGAGCGCTGCGTCCAGTGCGCGAGGTGCACCAGGTTCGCCGAGCAGATCGCCGGCGACCCGCTGATCGAGTTGCTCGACCGCGGTCCGCAGGAGCAGGTCGGCATCGCCGAAGGAGTGCCGTTCGACTCCTACTTCTCCGGCAACACCGTGCAGATCTGCCCGGTCGGCGCGCTCACCGGAGCGTCCTACCGGTTCCGCGCCCGGCCGTTCGACACCGTCTCCACCCCGAGCATCTGCGAGCACTGCGCCTCGGGCTGCAGGCAGCGGACCGACGAGCGCCGCGGCACGGTGACCCGCCGGCTGGCCGGGAACGCGCCCGAGGTCAACGAGGAGTGGAACTGCGACAAGGGCCGCTGGGCGTTCGCCTACGCGACCGCACCGGACCGGCTGGTGACGCCGCTCGTCCGGGATGCCGAGGGCGTGCTGCGCGGTGCATCCTGGCCCGAGGCGCTTGACGCGGCCGCGACGGGCCTGCTCGCCGCGCGCGGCCGGGCCGGCGTGCTCACCGGGGGCCGGGTCACGCTGGAGGACGCCTACGCATACGCGAAGTTCACCCGGCTCGCCCTGGCCAGCAACGACATCGACATGCGGGCCAGGCCGCATAGCGCCGAGGAGACCTGGTTCCTGGCCGATTCGGTGGCCGGACAGGACTCCGGCGTGAGCTACTCCAGCCTGGAACAGGCGCCGGCGGTCCTGCTGGCCGGGTTCGAGCCGCAGGACGAATCGCCGATCGTCTTCCTGCGGCTGCGCAAGGCGGTCAGGACCGGCCGCACCCGGGTCTACTCGCTGGCGGCGCTGGCCAGCGCGGGGCTGGCCAGGATGTCGGGCACGCTGCTGGCGGTCGAGCCGGGCGGCGAGGCTGACGCGCTCGACCGGCTGGCCGATGCCGTTGGCGGGGCGGCTACCGCGGGCGGTGACGCCGGTCACGATCTGGCCGCTGCTGCCCAGGCGCTGCGCCAGCCAGGAGCGGTGATCCTGGTGGGCGAGCGGCTGGCTGAGGTAGCCGGCGCGCTTTCCGCCGCCGTCCGGCTGGCTGAGCAGACCGGCGCGAGCCTGGCCTGGATTCCACGCCGGGCCGGAGAGCGCGGCGCGATCGAGGCCGGTGCGCTGCCAGTGCTGCTGCCCGGCGGCCGCCTGGTGACCGACGTGTCCGCCCGCGGCGAGGTGGCCAGGGCCTGGGGCGCGGCGTCCCTGCCCGCCGAGCCAGGCAGGGACACCGGCCAGATCCTGGCCGCTGCGGCCGACGGTGAGCTTGACGCGCTGGTCATCGGCGGGGTCGACCCGGACGACCTGCCCGATCCGCGGGCCGCGCTCGCGGCGATCGAGCACGCTGGCTTCGTCGTGAGCCTGGAACTGCGGGCCAGCGCGGTCACCGACCGGGCCGACGTGGTCCTGCCAGTGGCGGCGGTCGCCGAGAAGGCAGGCACCTTCCTGAACTGGGAAGGCAGGGCGGGCGTGTTCCGCGCCTGCATCACGGTTCCCGCGGCGCGCAGCGACCTGCACGTGCTCGCGGCAATCGCGGACGCGATGGACGTGCACCTCGGCCTCCCGGACGCGGCCGCCGCCCGGCGCGAGCTGACCGCGCTCGGGGCCAGTCCTGCCGTTGCCCCCGCTAGCGGCATCCGATCGGGAATGCCTCGCGGCGCGGCGCCGGGCGCTGGCGAAGCGCTGCTGGCCACCTGGCATAATCTGCTCGACGCTGGCCGAATGCAAGATGGCGAGCCGAACCTGGCCGGCACGGCGCGAGCCGCGGTCGCGAGGATGTCGGCCGCCACCGCGGCTGAGGCGGGCGTCGCTGATGGTGCCAAGGTGACCGTGGCCACCGGCCGCGGGCAGGTCACCGTGCCGGTCGAGGTCACGCCGATGCCGGTCCGGGTGGTCTGGCTGCCGGCCAACTCCGCGGGCTGCGCGGTCCGGCGCGAACTCGGCGCGGGTCACGGCACCCTAGTCACGGTGTTGTCCACGGGGGGCGACCCCCGGACCCCCGAGGGGCTGTCCACGGGGGGTGACCCCCGGACCCCCGGAGGGCTGTCCCCCGGGGGCGACCCCCGGACCCCCGAGGGGAGGAGCGCGGAATGACTGCCCTGGCCGAGCTGGCGCGGGCGCACCTGGCGGCCGGCGGCACCGCGACCACGGTCAGCATCGATCGCGATCCGTGGTGGCTGACCGGCCTGAAGGTCCTGATCGTTTTCGCGTTCCTGATGGTGACGACGCTGCTGATGATCTGGGCGGAGCGGCGGGTCATCGGGCGGATGCAGCAGCGCCCTGGCCCGAACCGGGCCGGCAAGTTCGGCCTGCTGCAGTCCCTGATGGACGGCATCAAGCTGCCGCTGAAAGAGGACATCATCCCTCGCGGCGTCGACAAGGTGCTCTTCGTCATCGCGCCCGCCATCGCGGCGATCCCGGCCTTCATCAGCTTCGCGATCATCCCGATCGGCCCGGTCGTCTCGATATTCGGCCACCACACCCCGCTTCAGCTGGCCGACCTGCCCGTGGCTGTGCTGCTCGTGCTCGCGATGAGCTCGATGGGCGTCTACGGCATCGTGCTCGCGGGCTGGTCGTCCGCGTCGCCTTACTCGCTGCTCGGTGGTCTGCGGTCGTCCGCCCAGGTGATCAGCTACGAGATCGCGATGGGGATCTCCTTCGTGCCGGTATTCCTGTACGCTGGGTCGCTGTCCACCTCGCAGATCGTCGCGGCCCAGGCGCACGGATCGGCATTCCACCTGCTCGGCGTCACCCTGCATTACCCTTCGTGGTTCGCCGTGCTGCTGCTGCCGTCGTTCGTGATCTACCTGATCACCATGGTCGGGGAGACGAACCGGCTGCCGTTCGACCTGCCCGAGGGCGAAGGGGAGATTGTCGCCGGCTTCCACACCGAGTACTCCTCGCTCAAGTTCGCGCTGTTCTACCTGGCCGAGTACGTGAACATGATCACTGTGTCGGCGCTGGCGACCACGCTGTTCCTTGGCGGCTGGCGGGCGTTCTGGCCGATCACGCTCTGGTCGGGCGCCAACACCGGCTGGTGGCCCGTACTCTGGTTCCTCGGCAAGCTGCTCGTCTTCCTCTTCGTGTTCATCTGGCTGCGCGGCTCGCTGCCCAGGATCAGGTATGACCAGCTCATGGCCCTGGGCTGGAAGGTCCTGATCCCGGCCTCGCTGGCCTGGACCCTGATGATCGCGACACTGCGGGTCTGGCGCCGCCAGGGCGGCAGCGTCCCGGTCTACCTCGTGGCAGGCGGGATCCTGGTGGTGCTGATCGCACTGACCTTCGCCTGGGACGTGGCCGCCGAGCGGACGGCGGAGCGCCGCGCGGCAGCCGACGCCGAGTCGGCTACCCACGATGCCGGCGACTTCCCGGTCCCGCCTATGGACCTGCCGCACTATCACGGCATCCTCACCGGCGGGCCGGAGCTGCCGGACCAGGCGATCTCCGACTCCGCGGCGAAGGAGGTGGCCGGTGCTTGATTTCCTCAACCCGGTCAAGGGGTTCGCTGTCACCTTCCGGCAGATGTTCCGCAAGGTCGACACCGTCCAGTACCCGGAAGAGAAGCGGCCGACCGCACCCAGGTTCCATGGCAGGCACCAGCTCAACCGCTGGCCGGACGGCCTGGAGAAGTGCATCGGCTGCGAGCTGTGCGCCTGGGCCTGCCCGGCCGACGCGATCTACGTCGAGGGCAGCGACAACACTCCCGAGGAGCGCTACTCCCCTGGCGAGCGGTACGGCGCTGTCTACCAGATCAACTACCTCCGGTGCATCCTCTGCGGCCTGTGCATCGAGGCCTGCCCGACCAGGGCACTGACCATGACCAATGAGTACGAGCTGGCCGATGACAGCAGGGAGAGCCTGATCTGGACCAAGGAGCAGCTGCTCGCGCCGCTGCAGGCCGGCATGGAATCCCCGCCGCACCCGATGCGGCTCGGTGAGACCGAGGAGGACTATTACCGTCTCGGCCCGACCTTCGCCGCCGCGCAGTCGGCCGACGTCCTCGGCACGCTCGCCGCTGCCGCGGGACCGGCGCCGGAGGCCGGTACCCCCGAGCCTGGAGGTGCGCGGTGAGCCACCTGCTCGCGGCGGCGTCGAGCGCGGCCGCGACCACTCAGGACGTCACCTTCTGGGTGCTCGCCGTCGTCGCCGTTGCCGCGGCCCTCGGCATGATCCTGACCAGGCGCGCGGTGCACTGCGCGACGCTGCTCGCAGTCGTCATGCTGATCCTCGCCGCCATGTACGCGATGCAGGGCGCACCCTTCCTCGCCTTCGTCCAGGTGATCGTGTACACCGGCGCCGTGCTGATGCTGTTCCTCTTCGTCATGATGATCGTGGGCATCAGCGCGTCCGACTCGATCGTCGAGACGATCAGGGGGCAGCGGCTCGCGGCCGGCCTGGCCGGGATCGGGCTGCTCGTGCTGCTGAGCCTGATCGTGGGACACGCGGCCATCGGAACGGCCGCGCCGTCCGGGCCGCAGAATGGCGCGCGGAACGTCAACGACCTCGCGGCGCTGATCTTCACCAGATACGTCTTCCCCTTCGAGGTCACCAGCGCCCTGCTGATCACGGCCGCACTCGGCGCGATGGTGCTCGCGCACCGGGAGCGGACGAGCCCGAAGCCGACACAGCGGATCTTGTCGCGGCGCCGTGTGGCCAGCGGACGGCCTACGCCACTGCCAGGTCCCGGCACCTACGCGCAGCACAACGCCGTGGACATGCCGGCCCTGCTGCCCGACGGCTCGCCTTCGCGGCTGTCGGTCAGCGGCGTGCTCGCCAGCCGGGCGGCGGCGGCGCCCGCCGGCCAGGCGATCGGCGCCGAGGTGCTCAAGGCCGGCCAGCCGGTCGCCGCCGACCTGCTCGATCACCCGCAGGACGACCACGAGGAGGCACGGTGATCAGTCCGGCGCATTACGTCGCGCTTGCGGCGATCCTCTTCGTGATCGGTGGCGTCGGCGTTCTGGTTCGCAGGAACGCGCTTGTCGTCTTCATGTGCGTGGAGCTCATGCTGAACGCGGTCAACCTGGCGTTCATCGCGTTCGCGCGGCTGCACGGAAACCTGGACGGTCAGGTCATCGCCTTCTTCGTGATGGTTGTCGCGGCGGCCGAGGTCGTCGTGGGCCTCGCCATCCTGACCTCGATCTTCCGTACCCGCAGGTCAGCGTCGGTCGACGACGCCAGTCTGCTCAAGTATTGAACCTGGGGGCTCCGGGCCGCCTGGTCCAGCGAGCTCCCGCCGGCGGGGCGCGGCGTCCTGCCGGGTGCAAACAGAGGGGTTGGCAGTGACGGGCTCTCTTGCGGGCGCGCTGGCCCGGCCGGCGACGGCCCTGACCACGCTGCCGGCGGTCGGCGTGCAGCATTCGGCCTGGCTGCTGCTCGCGTTCCCGGCGGCCGGCGCGGTCATCTTGCTCTTCGGCGGCAAGCGCACGAACTCCTGGGGGCACCTGCTCGGCGTCGCCATGTCGCTGGCCTCGTTCGGGTATGCCGCGGTTGCCTTCTTCGCCATGCTCGGCTACCCGGCCGCTCAGCGCAGCCGCGACCTGAACGTCTACACCTGGATCCCGGCGATCGGCCATTTCCAGGTCAGCATCGGGCTGCTGCTCGACCCGCTGTCGATCTGCTTCGCGCTGCTGATCACCGGCGTCGGCTCGCTGATCCACATCTACGCGGTCGGCTACATGGGCCATGATCCCGAGCGGCGGCGGTTCTTCGGCTACATGAATCTCTTTATCGTGGCGATGCTGCTGCTCGTCCTGGCCGACAACTACGTGGCCCTGTACGCGGGCTGGGAGGGCGTGGGCCTGGCGTCCTATCTGCTGATCGGGTTCTGGCAGTACAAGCCGTCGGCCGCGGTCGCGGCCAAGAAGGCGTTCATCGCCAACCGGGTCGGTGACGCCGGGCTGTCGCTGGCGATCATGCTGATGTTCGCGCAGTTCGGCTCGGTCAGCTTCGCCGGAGTGTTCGGCGCCGTCGGGTCGGCGAGCCCGGGCGTGGTCACCGCGCTCGGGCTGCTGCTGCTGCTCGGCGCCTGCGGCAAGTCGGCGCAGCTGCCGCTGCAATCCTGGCTGCTCGACGCGATGGAGGGCCCGACCCCGGTCTCGGCCCTGATCCACGCCGCGACCATGGTCACCGCCGGCGTGTACCTGATCGTCAGATCCGCCCCGATCTACGACCTGTCGGCGAACGCCAGGCTGGTGGTCACGATCGTCGGGGCGGCCACGCTGCTGTTCGGCGCGATCATCGGGTGCGCCAAGGACGACATCAAGAAGGCGCTGGCCGGCTCGACCATGAGCCAGATCGGCTACATGATGCTGGCGGCCGGCCTCGGCCCGGCCGGCTACGCGCTGGCGATCGCCCACCTGCTCGCCCACGGCTTCTTCAAGGCCGGGCTCTTCATCGGGGCGGGCTCGGTGAAGCACGCCATGAACGACGAGGTCGACATGCGCAGGTTCGGCGGCCTGGCCACCGTTATGAAGATCACCTTCGTGACGTTCACCTTCGGCTACCTGGCGATCATCGGAGTCCCGCCGTTCTCCGGGTTCTTCACCAAGGATCCGATCATCGAGGCCGCGTACGCCAAGGGCGGCACCTCGGGCGCCATTCTCGGCACCGCCGCGCTGCTCGGCGCGTTCATCACCGCCTTCTACATGACCCGGGTGATGCTGATGACCTTCGGCGGATCGCGCCGCTGGGACTCGGCCAGCCATCCGCACGAGGCACCGCCGGTCATGACCTCGCCGATGGTCATCCTCGCGGTCGGCTCGCTCTGCGCCGGCGGGTTCCTGATGCTCTCGAACCGGCTGATCGACTTCCTGGCACCGGTCGTCCACACGCCACAGCTGTCGCACGGGTTCTTCAGCCCGCTCAGCATCATCACGCTGGCGGGCGTGCTGGTGGCGGCGGGCGGCGCCTGGGCGATCTACGGGCGGCGCGAAGTACCGATCACGGCGCCGCGCGGAAGCCTGCTGACCATCGCCGCCCGCAAGGACCTGTACGGCGACGCGTTCAACGAGTCCGTGCTGATGCGGCCAGGCCAGTGGCTCACCAGGCTGTCGGTGTACTTCGACAACCGGGGCGTGGACGGCCTGGTCAACACCGTCGCCGCCACCATGGGCGGGACCTCGGGGCGGATGCGCAAGGTGCAGACCGGGTTCGTCCGCTCGTACGCCCTGTCCATGTTCGTCGGCGCAGTGCTGGTCATCGCCGCGCTGCTGCTGGTCCGGCTCTAGCTGTGAGAAGGCGCTGATCTGAGATGAGCAACTTTCCCTGGCTGACCGTCGCTGGGGCGATCCCGCTGGCCGGAGCGCTGGTCATCGGGCTCACGCCGGGCCGGCCAGCTCCGGCCGGCGAACCCGGCCAGCCAGCGCCGGCCGGCGAGGCCAGCAGGACGGCGGCGGTCGGCGAGCCCGGCAGTACGGCGCCAGACGGCGAACCGGGCCAGCCAGCACCGGGCGGCGACGCCGGCCGGCCCGCGCGGGACCTGCTCGTCAAGCGGATCGCGCTGGTCTTCAGCCTGGCCACGCTCGCTGTGACGATCGCGATGGCGGTGAGCTTCAAGCCAGGCGGCCCCCGATTCCAGTTCAGTCAGACCTATCAGTGGATCCCGCAGTTCGGCGTGCACTACGCCGTCGGTGCGGACGGCATCGCGCTGGTGCTTATCGTTATGACCGCGATCTTGATGCCGGTAGTCATCCTGGCGTCCTGGAACGATGCCGAGGGCGCCGCCAACCCGGCGGGCGAGCCGCCGCCGAGGCGCAGCGTGAAGACCTACTTCATCCTGCTGCTCGTGCTCGAGACCATGATGATCGGCGTCTTCGCCGCGACCGACGTGTTCCTGTTCTACGTCTTCTTCGAGGCGATGCTCGTCCCGATGTACTTCATGATCGGAAGCTACGGGGTCGGCCAGCGGCAGTACGCGGCGGTCAAGTTCCTGCTGTACAGCCTGCTCGGCGGGCTGCTGATGCTGGTCGCCGTGATCGCGCTGTACGTCTACTCCACGTCAGGCGGCCGGCCTGGCACGTTCCTGTTCCTGCCGCTGACCCATCTGGTGCTGAGCTCGGCGGCCCAGAAATGGCTTTTCCTCGGTTTCTTCGTCGCCTTCGCGATCAAGGCGCCGCTGTGGCCGTTCCATACCTGGCTGCCCGACGCCGCCACGGCCGCGCAGCCGGGCGCCGCCGTCCTGCTGGTCGGCGTGCTCGACAAGGTCGGCACGTTCGGCATGATCCGGTACTGCCTCGACCTGTTCCCTGGCGGGTCGCACTACTTCACGCCGCTGATCATCGCGCTGGCTGTGATCGGGATCCTGTACGCGGCCGTGGTCGCGATCGGCCAGGCCGACCTGAAGCGGCTGATCGCCTACACGTCGATCTCCCACTTCGGCCTGATCACGCTCGGCATCTTCGCGATGACCAGCCAGGGACAGGTCGGCGCCACCCTCTACATGGTCAATCACGGGTTCGCCACCGGCGCGCTGTTCCTGATCGCCGGGTTCATGATCGCCCGCCGCCGGTCTCAGCAGATCGCCGACTACGGCGGCGTGCAGAAGGTCGCGCCGGTGCTGGCCGGCCTGTTCCTGATCTCCGGCCTGGCCGGGCTGGCGCTGCCCGGGCTCTCCACCTTCGTCAGCGAGTTCCTTGTGCTGATCGGGACCTTCACCCGATACGAAGTGCCCGCGGTGCTGGCCACCGTCGGCATCATCCTGGCGGCGATCTACATCCTGTGGATGTACCAGCGCACCATGACCGGGCCGGTCCGCGACGAGGTCGCCACGATGCCTGACCTGCGGGCCCGCGAGCTGTGGGCGGTCGGCCCGCTGATCGCGCTCGTCATCGTGCTCGGCGTGTACCCCAAGCCGGTCATCGACGTGATCAACCCGGCGGTTCACCAGACGCTGGTCCAGGCGCACTCGACCGACCCGGCGCCGCCCCATCCGGCGAGCGCCGTCAAGAATGGGAGTCAGCCGTGACCGGGTCCATCGCCGCGCTCGCGCCGGTCATCCCGGCGCCGCGGATCGAGTACGGGCAGCTCTCGCCGATGCTGCTGGTCTTCGCCGCCGCCGTGGCAGGCGTGCTGGTCGAGGCGTTCGCGCCGCGCCCGCTGCGCCGGGTGCTGCATCTGGCCCTCACCCTCGGCAGCCTGGCCGGGGCCTTCGTGCTGACCATCGCCGTCGCGGCCAGCAATCTGTTCGCCGGCGGCAGTCCTGGCCACGTGGCGGCGGTCGGCTCGGTCGCCGTGGACCGGCCGACGCTCTTCATCCAGGGCACGATCTGCGTGCTGGCGTTCATCAGCGTGCTGCTGATCGCCGAGTCATCGCATGAGGTCAGCGCGTTCACGGCGCAGGCCGCCGCGGTGCCGGGCAGCGCCGAGGAGCGGGAGGGGCTGCTCGCCGGGATCAGCCACACCGAGGTCTACCCGCTGACCCTGTTCGCGGTCGGCGGGATGCTGCTGTTCCCGGCGTCGAACGATCTGCTCACCATGTTCGTCGCCCTCGAGGTGCTGTCGCTGCCGCTGTACCTGCTCTGCGGGCTGGCCCGCCGGCGTCGGCTGCTGTCCCAGGAAGCAGCGATGAAGTACTTCCTGCTCGGCGCGTTCTCCTCGGCGTTCTTCCTGTTCGGCGTGGCGATGCTGTACGGCTTCTCCGGGTCGGTGCGGCTGTCCGCGATCGCGGCTGCTGCCTCGGCTAACACGTCGAGCTCGGTGCTGCTCTACGCGGGGATCGCGCTGCTCGGCGTCGGGCTGCTGTTCAAGATCGGCGCGGTGCCCTTCCAGAGCTGGAAGCCCGACGTCTACCAGGGCGCACCTACCCCGGTCACCGCGCTGATGGCCTCATGCACGCTGGTCAGCGCGTTCGGCGCGCTGCTGCGGGTGTTCTACGTGGCCTTCGGCCAGCTGACCTGGGACTGGCGTCCGCTGATGTGGGCCGTGGCGATCGTCACGATGCTGGGCGGCTCGATCATCGCGATCACGCAGACCGACGTCAAGCGGCTGCTCGCCTATTCGTCGATCGCCCAGGCGGGGTACGTCCTGACCGGGGTCGTCGCCGCGACCACGGCCGGGCTGTCGAGCAGCATGTTCTACCTGGCCGCCTACGGCATCGCGGCGATCGGCGCCTTCGCGGTGGTCACCCTGGTGCGCGACCACGGCGGCGAGGCGGCGCACCTGTCTAGCTGGGCCGGGCTCGGCAAGCGCTCGCCACTGGTGGCCGGGGTCTTCGCCTTCTTCCTGATCGCGTTCGCCGGCATCCCGCTGACCAGCGGATTCACCGGGAAGTTTGCCGTGTTCCAGGCGGCGATCGCGGGCGGCGCGCTGCCCCTGGTGGTGATCGGAGTGCTGAGCAGCGCGATCCTGGCGTTCCCCTATGTTCGCGTGATCGTGCTGATGTTCTTCAGCGACCCGGCGCCCGACGGGCCAGCGGTGGTGCGGCCGAGCGCCTTCACCGTCTCAGCGGTCGGTGTCGGCGTGCTGGCGACGCTGGTCCTGGGCGTGGCCCCCGAGCCGTTGCTGAGCCTGGCTCATCACGCCGCGGCTCAGCTATTCGTGCGTTGATGTCGCCATTGTCGGCTAATTGGCTGCGGGGCCCTGACCATCGCGGCGTGCCGTGCCTTTATCTTGGGGATTACCTGGCAACCGGGCCGCCCGTGCCGGATCGGCGGCCGCCGCAGGCAGACCGATGGGGGATGCAGTGATCACCGCCCTTCCCGTGGAACTCTCCGATGCCGCGCTGGCGGCCGACGTCGTCGAGGGCCTGGCGATGGTGGAGACCGGCCTGCGGGAGGCCGCCAAGGCGCAGCACGAATTGCTGAACGAGACCTCCGCGTACCTGATCGACGCCGGAGGAAAGCGCCTGCGCCCCATGCTGGTCCTGCTCGCCGCCCAGTTCGGCAATGCGCGGGACGAGCGGGTCGTTCCTGCCGCGGTCGCCATGGAGCTGACCCATCTGGCGACGCTCTACCACGATGACGTGATGGACGAGGCGGATGTCCGGCGCGGAGTCCTGAGCGTGCACTCGCACTGGGACAATTCGGTGGCGATCCTCACCGGCGATTTCCTGTTCGCCCGCGCCTCATCGATTCTCGCCGGTCTCGGCCCGGAAGCCGTCAGGATCCAGGCTGAGACCTTCAGCCGGCTGGTCAGCGGCCAGATCGCCGAGACGATCGGCCCGCGGCCCGGCCAGGATGCGCTGGACCACTACATGGGCGTCGCTACCGAGAAGACGGCTTCGCTGATCGCCACCTCCGGGCTTTTCGGGGCGATGTTCTCCGGTGCCCCGGCCGACGTCGTGGCCAGGATCGCGCCTGCCTGCGCCGCGTTCGGCGTAGCCTGGCAGCTCTCCGACGACGTCCTTGACATAGCCAGCGACTCCGACCAGTCAGGCAAGACGCCGGGAACGGACCTGCGCGAAGGCGTCAGGTCGCTCCCGGTGCTGTACGCGCTCCGGTCAGCCGGCCCCGGCGACGCCCGGCTCGTCGAACTGCTCAGCTGCGGTGAGCTGACCGATCCCGGCATGCACGCTGAGGCGCTCGCACTACTGCGTGCGCACCCGGCGATGGCGATGGCCCGAAGGGACGTGCGGCACTGGGCGGACCTCGCGAGAGGCGAGATCGTCGGCCTGCCGGATGCGCCGGCCAAGGCCGCGTTCGAGACGCTCTGTGATTTCGTGACCGACCGCACGGGCTGACGAGCCCGCACGGGCACTGCCCGCGCCGCCGTCCTGGACCGCACCGCGGGGCGGCGGCGACCGACGGGAATGCCGCTGCCTCCGGCCGTGGTTGCAGCATGCGAGGCGGATCTGGCTGCGCGGGATATCCCCTGGCTGATCAGGTCGCCGGTCGGTAGCATCGCCCGGAATCACCGGACTCCGGGCGCGGAGGAGGCAGTCATGGGACTCTTCGGTACGCACAGGACGCGGATGGTCTCGGCGGACGGGGCGCTGCCTGGGCGTCCGGAACCGACGCGGGTTCCCGACCGGCACGAGGTGCTCGGCAGCGGGCTGCGCCCGCCGTACCCGGCCGGAACCGAGATCGCCGAGTTCGCCCTCGGCTGCTTCTGGGGTGCGGAGCGGACGTTCTGGCAGCTACCAGGGGTTGTCTCCACCTCGGTCGGCTACCAGGGCGGGTTCACGCCGAACCCGAGCTATGAGGAAGTGTGCAGCGGCAGGACCGGGCACGCCGAGGCGGTCAGGGTGGTCTTCGACCCGGACGTGATCTCCTACGGCGAGCTGCTCAGGGTGTTCTGGGAATCGCACAACCCGACCCAGGGCATGCGTCAGGGCAACGACGTCGGGACGCAGTACCGTTCCGCCATCTTCTGGCACTCCCAGGAGCAGAAGGCAGCCGCCGAGCAGTCGGCCGCCGACTACCAGCAGCGGCTGACCGAGGCCGGCTACGGCACGATCACCACCGAGATCCTCCGGGCGCCGGAGTTCTACTTCGCCGAGGACTACCACCAGCAGTACCTGTCAAGCGGCAAGAACCCGTACGGGTACTGCCCGGACCACGGGACGGGCGTGTCCTGCCCGATCGGCGTCGTGAAGGCCAGCGGTCCGCTCGGGAGCGTGAAGGCAGACGGCTGACGGCCGGGCGCTGGTCGCCCGGCAGCTCGTGCTTGCTGAGCGACACGGTCGCGTGATCGCGGCCTTTCCGATGATCCGGACGCCGCGAACTCTGTAGCCACAAAATTGTGATACATTGAGGTCATGCCCACCGCGGACGCGCATGCAGTCGGTCTGAGGGATCTGCGTCACCACACGAGCGAGGTGCTGGCGCGGGTCCGGCACGGCGAGACTGTCGATGTCACCGAGCATGGGCGGCTCATCGCGCGCATCGTGCCCGTGGGGGAACGCGAGCCAACGCCGATTCTCGCACGCTTGGTGGCCACCGGGCGCGCGACCCTTGCCCGTCGGCCTGGCTACCGGCCGCGCATGCGCCCTGGAGATGGCACGGACACGCTTTCCGGGGCTGTCGCGACGATGCGCGGCGAGGAACGCTGGTGAGCCTCTACTACGCCGACACATCTGCCGTCATCAAGCTCCTGGTCGAGGAGACGGACTCCAAGGCGTTCGCAGCGTTCTATGACGCGCACGCCGACGCTGCGTGGGTCAGTTCGGCGCTGCTACGGATCGAGGTCACCCGCGCGGTTGCCCGCGCTCTGCCTGCGCTGCTGCCCGACGCCATTGACCTGCTCCTCGCGTTCTCCTGCATCGTGATCGATGACGACATCGTGGAAGGGGCGATGAACGAGCCCGACCGCGGGCTCCGGTCCCTCGACGTGATCCATCTCGCGACCGCGCGCGTCCTCGCGCCGGAGCTTGACGCCCTGGTCACCTACGACGAGCGGCTGATCAGGGCCGCCGCGGATGCCGGCCTGCGAACGACCTCGCCTCGGGACTGACGCCTCGCCGAACGTTCCGACAGCTACCGTCGGCACTGTCAGTACCTGTCCGACATCAAGACCCGTACGAGTAATGTCCATGCGATTTGTGCCGGTATGCGGACCATGCTCAGCCGGGTCCGCCATGCTGGCGAAGCGCGGTCGAGGTTGTCTGAGCGGCTTCAGCGGACGGGGAGGCAGGCCCCGGCCTGGGCATCGTCGGCTGGCTCCGGCCAGGGCAGCACCATGAGGGTGGGCCACTGGCGTCGCCATCGCCGGGTCTTGGCTTCGTAGACGTTCCGGGGCGCCAGGACCGGGTTGGGGCGCACGACGAGGTTGAATACGTCGGCAAATCCGTGCGGCGCGTAGATGCGCCAGGTTCCTTCGGAGTCGAGCCGGATCCCGAGGCAGGCGGTCGTTGCCTCGAAGGTGTCGATCGCGGCCTCGGCGGACTCGTGCGGCGGGCAGGGAACGCCGAATTTCTGCTCGTACCACAGATGGACCCGGGCCTGGTTGCGGATCTGGACCGGGACCGGCAGGTGATGGAAGATCTTGTCTCCGGCCCGGATGACGGCATCCTCGGCTTCCCAGGACAAGTCCGAGGAGTCGAAGTAGCCGAGGTCGTAGTCCAGGATCCCGGCCTCCGGCGGCTGGCCTGTGACGACGTTCCAGATCGTCTGGTACAGGCATCCAGCAGTCAGGTACCAGCCGGGCAGTTCCATCCCGGCGGCCCGGCCCAGCACCTCAGTCAGCGTGCGGTTGCGGCTGAGCCCGGCCCGGAAATGCTCCACCTGCTGGTCGACAGGGAGCTGACCGATTCGCATGTTCCCTCTCTATCAGCCACGCTGGCCGCACGGGCGGGTCGTCCGGGCAGACGGCTGACCGAGTACTCTGCACGGCATGGCCAGTGCCGATCAGTCACCACCGATCCCGGACTCGCCGCAGGCCAGTCCGTCTGTGGCCGGCGGCGATGAGGCAGCGCAGTCGCGTGGGCCCTTCAGGCGGCAGTTGGCAGCCGGGACCTGGGTTGGCTCCCTGGTCTGCGTGCCTTTCTTGCTGGCCCTGATTTACCTGGCCGTGCGGGCCGGGCAGCACCACGGATGGGGAATGCTCGCCGGGTACATCGGTATCGTCCTGGTCTTCCTGAGCATTCCGGCCGGGGGGATGAAGCGGCTTGGCCAGGTCGTCAGGAGACGGAAGCCCCCGAACCGCCAGCCAGGCTGATCTGAGTCGCTCTGGAAGAACGAGGATTGCCCAGCGGCTGACCCGCGGCCACCGCACCGGCGGCCGCGGGGAAGATCGCCGCCAGCTCACGCCGGTGCCCGCCCCGCCCGATGGGCCGGCCGCAGATCACCGGCTGGCCGGGGACAGCGCCATGGTTGACAGGAAACCAATTGGTTTCCTATTGTGACTGGCATGGACCTGGTGTTCCGGGCGCTGGCCGACCCGACTCGGCGGGCGCTGCTGGACGAGCTGTTTGCCCGTGATGGTCAGACGCTCGTGTCACTGACGGCGCGGCACGACATGACGCGCATCGCGGTCGCGAAGCACCTGAAGATCCTCGAAGACGCCGGGCTTGTCGTGAGCATAAGGCGGGGCAGGGAGAAGCTGCACTACCTCAACCCGGTCCCGATCCGCCTGCTGCATGACCGGTGGGTGAGCAAGTACACCGAGTCATGGGTCGCTGGCCTGGCCGGCCTGAAGCACGATCTGGAGGAGCGCATGGAGAAGGTATTCGAGATCTACATTCGCACGACGCCCGAACGGCTGTGGGAGGCGATCACCGACCCGGCGATCCGCAGGAAGTACCACTTCGGTGCCAGCGTCGAGTCGGACTGGGCCGCCGGATCGCCCTACCGGCTGGTTCACCCGGGAGCGGAGCGGCCGCTGGTCGAGGGCGAGAACCTCGTCGTGGAGCCGCCGCGCCGGCTCGTGCAGACAATGCGCGCCCTGTGGGGAGCTGACGCGGAGCGGGCGGGCACGTCGCGGGTTACCTGGGAGATCGAGCAGGTCGGCGACTCCTGCCGGCTGACCTTGGTGCACGATCAGCTGCCAGACGGCGCGTCAGCTCAGCTGTACGGCGGATGGCCGATGATCCTCTCCGGCCTGAAGACCTGGCTCGAAACCGGCGAGCTGCTGACGACCCCGGGCTCGCTGATGTACCAGGACAAGCGATGACGACGACCCGCGAGGGCAGCAATGTGGCCGTGCGCCAGCGAGGCATCGAAGTCGGCGACCTGCTGCGCTGGCCGGGGGTCCCGCCCATGCTCGAGTTCTCCGACCCGGACGGCAACCGATTCGAGTTCTCCGACCCGGACGGCAACCGATTCGAGATCGTAGCGAACCGATGACCCGCGGGACCTTCGCCTCTCCCGGCGCTGGTCAGATCGGACCAGGATCGGGTCCATGAAGAAAGTACCGGACGGAGCGCGCAGAGGCTCGCACGCAGGGGTTCTTGCCAGTTGCGGGAACGCTGATCATACTTGACATATGGCAGGCGATAAATCCATTCCTATGTCAACCACGGAATTCCTGCCGGGGGCGCAGGACAAAGATCGTGTAGTTGTGCGCAGCTTTCTGACGTGGCGTTACTCGCGGAAATCGGTTGGCGCAGCGCTGGATTCGCTTGAGAACTGGGCGCGTAAGAATGACTATGACGCGGTCGTCGGCGTCCGGATCACCGCGGCTCCATACGTGCGCTCGCTAGGGACGGAAATGGGCTGGATCTGTTACGGAACCGCGATTAAGTGGTCCGCCGAATAACTCGCGGCGGAACGCCCCTGATTCCGCTCTCAGGCTCGTCGCGAACGCTCCCGCTCACGGGCAGCGCGGCTGCCGCCCGGTCAGCCGGATCGGACCTGCCCCGGGCAGGTGATCAGGGTCGTGACGAGTCCTGCCGCTGGCCGCGTTCCTGCCCGACGGGCATGGCCGCTCGTCCACGGTGAGTAGATCTACTCAGCCTGATGACGGATGTCTGGCTGGCAGCCAGCCCGGCAGCATCGCTCTCACCTAACGTGATTGGCCGGATACCGGCCGCACCGTGAGAGGTAAGTCACAGTGCCCGCAGACGATCTGGCGTGGTCGGCGTGCCGGTGAGCGGCACGACGTCGCCGGTCAGCTTCAGCACGCCCGCGGTGGTGCTGAAGTTCGATCCGAACGTCATGCACCATGGCGGGCTTGGCGTCATCCGCACGCTCGGGCGGCTCGGGATACCCGTCTACGGCGTTCACGAAGGACCGTGGGCGCCGGCCGCGGCATCGAGGTACCTGCGGGGCCGCTGCTTCTGGCAGCCCCGTCCGGAGAACGCGGATCGGGTCCTGGCCGGGCTGCTGCGGCTGGCCGAGCGCATCGCCCGCCCGGCCGTCCTGCTGGCGACGGACGATGCCGGTGCGATCTTCCTCGCCGAGCACGGGGCCAGCCTGCGGCCGGCCTTCCTCTTCCCTGACCCGCCAGCCAGTCTTCCGCGGCAGCTGGCCGGCAAGCACTCCCTGCACGAGCTCTGCCGCGAACTTCGGTTTCCCTGCCCTGAGGCCGCCGTGCCGTGCTCGCTTGCGCAGGCTCGCGGGTTCGCGGCTGACGCGGGGTTTCCGCTGATCGCGAAGCTCACCGCGCCGTGGAGCGATGGCAGCGCAAAGCTGCGCAGCACCTCGATCGTGGCCGATGCCGGGCAGCTGGCCGAGACCTACCAGGCCGCCGCGCGAGCCGGCGCCGGGCTGATGCTCCAGGAGTTCATCCCCGGCGGGGACGGGCACGACTGGTTCTTCCACGGCTACTGCGCTGTCACCTCGACGTGCCGGCCGGCCTTCACCGGTGTCAAGGTTCGGTCCTACCCGGCGCACGCCGGGCTGACCACTCTCGGCCGCTCGACGCTGAACGTCCGGTTGCGTGATCAGATCACCGTGCTGCTCAGCCAGCTCGGCTACCGCGGGGTCCTCGATCTCGATCTGCGCTTGGACCGCCGGGATGGCCAGTACAAGCTGCTCGATTTCAACCCCAGGCTCGGAGCCCAGTTCCGGCTCTTCCGCGACTCCGCCGGAATCGACGTCGCCACGGCCTGCTACCTGGACCTGACCGGCCAGGCGATTCCGGCGGGCGAGCAGGTGACTGGGCGGTCTTTTCTGGTGGAAAACTACGACCCGCTGGCCGCGGTCGGCTACTGGCGGCGCGGGGAGCTCGGGCCGAGGGCGTGGCTTCGGTCACTGCGCGCGGTCGACGAGGTCGCCTGGTTCGCGACCGATGACCTTCGGCCGTTCGGCCTGATGTGCCTGCGGATGGGCTGGCGACTTGCGACCCGGCCGCTGGCCAGGACGCGGCCTGGCGTTCGGGCGCCCTCGACCAGGCAGCCGCTTTCCAGCAGGCGGTCACCGTCCAGCAGGCAGTCGTCTTCTAGCGGGCAGTCGTCTTTGAGCGGGCAGTCACCGTCCAGCAGGCAGTCGTCTTCTAGCGGACAGTCGTCTTTGAGCGGGCAGTCATCTTCGAGCGGACAGGGGACGTGAGCATGAGCGATGCCGTCGAGGTAGCGATCGTAGGAGCGGGACCGTACGGGCTCTCGCTCGCGGCGCACCTGCGTGCCGCGAACGTTCAGTTCCGACATTTCGGCCTGCCAATGCGGCTGTGGCAGGCGGCGATGCCGCAGGGCATGTACCTCAAGTCCCAGGGCTTCGCGTCGAACCTGTCGGATCCAGCGGGCACCCACACCCTGGAGAACTTCTGCAAGGCGACCGGCCGCGGCTACGCGAGCTACGGCCGGCCCGTGCCCCTGGACACATTCGTCGCCTACGGACGATGGTTCGCCTCCGAGCACGCCCAGGACCTGGAGGAGACTCTGGTCACCAGCATCGCCCGCCGGGCTGGCGAGTTCGAGCTCACGCTGGTCGGCTCCGAGATCGTGCGCGCCCGCAGGGTAGTCGTCGCGGCCGGTGTCGAGCATTTCGCCTACCTGCCCGAGCCGCTGTCCGCGCTGCCAAGCTCGGCCTGCACCCACAGTTCGGCGCACGCCGACCTTGGCGCGCTCAGCGGCCAGGAAGTGATCGTGGTGGGCGCCGGCCAGTCGGCGCTGGAGTCCGCCGCGCTGCTGCACGAGAACGGCGCCGATGTCCGGCTAGTCGCTCGGCGGAGCAGTCTTTCCTGGAACGGCGAGCCGCTCGCGCCAGACCGCCCGCTGCGGCAGCGGCTGGCCGAGCCCGAGGCTGGTCTCGGCTCTGGCTGGAATACCTGGTTCTACTCGAACCACCCGGACCTATTCCGGCATCTGCCGCGGGCCACCCGGGTGCGCCGGGCGCGCACCGCTCTCGGGCCGGCCGGCGCGTGCTGGCTGCGCAGCCGGGTGGAAGGGCAGTTCCCGATCCACACCGGGCAGGCAGTGCGCGCGGCACGACAGCAGGGCGGCGGTGTTCAGCTGGATCTGACGGCGGCCGACGGGTCGCGCAGCCAGCTCACCGCCGACCACGTGATCGCGGCCACCGGCTATCGCGCCGACCTGACCCGGCTGCCGTTCCTCGGCACGGAGCTGCTCGCCGACATCAGGACCCTGGCCGGCAGCTCGGTCGTCGGTCCCGACTACCAGTCGTCAGTCCGTGGCCTGTACTTCATCGGGCCTGCCGTGGCACCGACGTTCGGGCCGGTCATGCGCTTCGTCTACGGCTCACGGCACGCCGCCACGGCGGTGGCTGCCCGGCTGGCCAGCAGCGCCGGCGGCATGCGCAGGGCGACCGCGGCAGCAGGCCGATGATCGCTGCCTGCCACGGCCAGCGTGCCATGCGGGACGGGTGCTGCCAGAGTGCTGCGGCCGAGCGGGACGAACTGGTTGCCGCAGGTCAGGCTCGGTCGGCTGCCGGAGCACGCGCCGGGCTGGCGATCAAGGACCGGGCCGGGCCGGCTGCCGGAGCACAGGCTGGGCCGGTTGTCCCGGAACTGCCATCCCGGCGCCCATGCGCCACTCCTGCCTGCTCGCCGGCCGCCCGGCGCCTGAAGCGGGGTTTCGACCTGCTCGTCGCGGTCCCCTCGCTGATGATCGCGCTTCCCCTGCTGACGCTGCTGGCCGTCGCGATCTGGCTGGAGTCCGGTCAGTCGCCGTTGTTCCGTCAGGTCAGGGTTGTCGGCGAGGACCGGCGTGCGGTGATCTGGAAGCTGCGCACCCTGACCGGTCACGACGATCCTGACACCTCGTGGACCGTGCCCGCGCGGCACAGCACGCGGCTGGGACGCTGGCTGCGCGTCACCCACCTGGACGAGCTGCCGCAGCTTGTGAACGTCCTGCGCGGCGAGATGTCGCTGGTTGGGCCGAGACCGGAGCGACCGCATTTCGCCGAGCGGTTCGGGCGCGACATCGACGGATACCGCGACCGGACCAGGATGCCGGCCGGAATGACCGGCTGGGCACAGGTGCACGGCCTGCACGGCGACACCTCCATCGCGGAGCGCGCCCGATTCGACAATCAGTACATCGATTGCTGGTCGCTCTGGCTCGACCTGATCATCCTGGCGCGAACGCTCGCCGCGCCGACCCGCTGACCGGCTTGCGCCCGACCGGCTCCCGCTCCTCGACCGGCTCCCGCTCCTCGACCGGCTCCTGCTCGACCGGCTTCTGCCTGGTGGGTGTCTTCCGCTCGGCGACTGGCTTCTGCCCGGCGCGTGACGAGAGCCGCCGTCTTGTCAGGAGGCGCGGGGACCGCCGGAATAGTCCGGGCTCATTCAATCAGTGGAGGCCAAGTCACCCTGATGACGGAGCAATCCGCGGAACCCGGCTCGTAACGTTGCTGGCGCGCTCGCGCATTTGATTCACGCATTCATGCCAAGGGGGGACGCTGCATAGTGCCCGAACACCGTCTTTCGCTCGCCATTAACGGCCGTGAGTACCAGCTGCACCGAAGGCTGGTCACGTTCGAGCCGGACGGCGCGGACTCCGACGACGGAGCCGCCGTCCCGCGTCCTGCGGCGAACTGGTCGGCGGCGATCGTGGGTCTCGGCTATGTGGGCCTGCCGACCGCGCTGGCATTGCACGGCCGGTGCCCGAGAATCATCGGGATCGATATCAGCAGGCAGCGGCTGCGCGACATATCGTCGCGCCGAGCCGATCTGGCGGAGTCCTACCTGCCGCAGCTCGACGCGGCGCTTGACGACGGCAGCCTGGAGCTGACCGACGACCCCGCCGCTGTGGCTGAGGCCGACGTAGTGATCATCTGCGTGCCGACTCCGGTGGACGCCGCTCACGTACCTGACCTGGCCGCGCTGCGCAGTGCCTGCCTGGCCGTCGTCGGGCACGCGCGTTCGGGCCAGACGATCATTCTCACCTCGACCAGCTTCGTCGGCACGACCAGGGAACTGCTCTGCGAGCCGCTCGGCGAGCGTGGCCTGCGCGCCGGGACGGACGTGTTCGTCGCTTTCAGCCCGGAGCGGATCGATCCTGGCAACCCCGATCACCGGCAGGAGGAGACGCCACGGGTGGTCGGCGGCGCGACCGAGGAGTGCGGCGCCAGGGCGGGCTGGGTGATCAGGCAGCTGACCGACGTCGTCTACCTGGTCAGCTCGCCGGAGGCGGCCGAGGCGACCAAGCTCTACGAGAACATCTTCCGCGCGGTCAGCCTGGCGCTCGCCAACGAGTTCGCGGATGCGTGCGGCCTGCTGGGGCTGGACCCGATCGAGGTGACCCTGGCGGCCGGGACGAAGCCCTATGGCTTCCTCGGCGCCTTCCCCGGACCTGGCGTGGGCGGCCACTGCATTCCGTGCGATCCGTACTACCTGCTCTGGCAGCTCGGCAGGCAAGACCGGGCCGCGCCGCTGATCGAGCAGGCGATGAAGTCGATCGCGCTTCGCCCTGGTCGGGTGGTGGAGCGGACCGGCGAGGTGCTCGCCGAGGCCGGACTGCGGCTCGGCGGGTCCAGAGTGATCGTCATCGGAGTCAGCTACAAGGCCGGCGTGCAGGATCTGCGCGAGTCGCCGGCCCTGCCGATCCTCGCCGGGCTGATCGCCGGCGGCGCCGACGTCCGCTACTACGATCCGCTGATCCCCGACATCCAGCTGGACGACGGGCGGTCGCTGCGCAGCGAGCCCGAGCCGTGGGGCGCCGAGTGGGACCTCGCGGTGATCCACACGCTGCATCCGGGGGTCGACTACTCGTGGGTGCAGGACTGCCCGCAGGTGCTCGACGCCACGTACCAGTTCGACGGCGCCAAGCGCCGCGCGGTGGTCTGATGACCAGCCCGCCGATCGCCAGCGACAGCGCCCTGGCCGTCCGGCCGAGCCTGCGCACGCTGCCGCTGATCCTGATGTACCACGCGGTAGCCGATCCGGCCTCCGATCCCCATCGGCTCGCCGTGACGCCGGCCAGGTTCGCCGAGCAGATGGCATGGCTGGCCGGCCGGGGACTGCGTGGGGTCGGCATGGGCGCGCTCGTCGACGCGATGCGTGCGGGCTGCCAGCGCGGGCTGGTCGGCATCACGTTCGACGACGGCTACGTCAGCGTGCTCGACGCGGCGCTGCCCGTGCTGCGGCGGCATGGTTTCGGCGCGACCGTATTCGTGATCTCGGACATGCTCGGCCGCACCAACGAATGGGACCGGCCTGGCGAGCGTGACCGGCCTGGCGAGCGTGACCGGCCCGGCGAGCGGGATCTGGGCCCGGCGTGGCCGCTGCTTGACGGCACCGGGGTGGGTGAGCTCGCCCGGGCCGGAATCGAGATCGGCTCGCACGGCGCGACGCACGTGCCGCTCGCGGGGCTGCCGGCCGCGGCGCTCGCAGCCGAGGCGGCCGGCAGCAGGGCGGCGCTCGGCTCGCTCACCGGCCGTGAGATTCGCGGCTTCGCCTACCCGTACGGGTCAGTGGACCCCGCCGCGTGCCGTGCCGTGCGCGACGCGGGCTACGCGTACGGATGCGCCGTAGCGGCGCCGCCCGGCCAGCTGAGCCTGACCGCCCTGCCGAGGATCTACGTCGGCCAGCGGGACGGTGCGGCGCGGATGGCGGCCAAGCGGCGTCTGTACCGGGGCTACATCGCACTGCGAGGAGCGCGTCAGTGAAGGTGCTGCACGTCATCACGGGGCTCGGCGTCGGCGGCGCGGAACTGCAGTTGTGGTCGGTGCTGCGGCACACCCGCCACGACGCGGATGTCGTAACGCTCTATAACCCGGGTGCCGTCGCCGACCGGATGCAGGGCGATGGCGTCATCGTTCGCGACCTGGGGATGCGCCGGAACACCGAGCTCGCCGCGCTGCTGCGGCTACGGAAGATCATCCGTGACGGCGGATACGACGTCGTGCACGCCCACCTGTATCGCGCCTGCGTCTATGCCCGCCCGGCCGCGTGGCTGGCGCGCACGACCGCCGTGGTGACGAGCGAGCACTCGATCGGCGAGACGCACATCGAGCGGCGCAGGATGACGTCCGGCGTGCGCGCCCTGTACCTGGGTACCGACCTGTTCTCCAACGCGACGATCGCGGTGTCGCGGGCCGTGAGCGAACGGCTCGTGCACTGGGGCGTGCCGGCCAGGAAGATCACGGTCATCCCGAACGGGGTGGACTTCGACCGGGTCGCGTTCGACGCCGATGCGCGTGCCCGGGTGCGCAAAGAGCTCGGCGTTGACGACGCCTCGTTCGTGGTCGGCGTGCTCGGGCGGCTGGACCCGATCAAGCGCTACCACCTGGTCATCGAGGCAGCCGCGCCGCTGCTCGGCGACGGACGCAAGCTGCTGATCGTGGGCGACGGCGATGAGCGCGCCCGGCTCGAGCAGGTCGCCCGCGATCACGGCGCGCAGGGCGACGTGATCTTCGCAGGGGAACGGCATGATGTCGGCGCGATGCTCTCGGCGCTCGACCTGTTCGTCGCGTCGTCCTCGCAGGAGACATTCGGGCTGTCCGTGCTCGAGGCGCTCGCCAACGGCCTGCCCGCGCTGTACACGACCTGCCCGGCTCTTGATGACGTGCCCACGGACCGGGCCACGCAGGTGGCCGGGACGGTGGATGACCTGCGGGCCGGGCTCGAGGCAGCGATGCGCGCGCAGCCAGGGTCACGTGAGCCAGACGGCGAGGTCTACCAGCGCTACGGCATCGCGGCGGTCGCGTCGCGGATCGATGACCTGTACGAGCAGCTGGCCGGGACGAGCAGCGCCGCCGATGTCCGCTAGCACGCAGACCATATCTAGGCCGGCGGTCTGGTTGGCCGGGCCGGTGGAGCTGATGGCGCGCGTGATCGCCTTCGTCGCGCTGCTCGGCGTGCTCGGCCTGATCGGCTGGCACATCGGCCTCAAGGCCAGCAGCCTGACCGGCTTCGGCGTCGTGTACACCGTGGTCGTCAGCAGCTATGTGCTGTCCCGTTACGGCCTTGCCGCGCTGTACCGGCAGCCTCGGGACGCCGGGCTGGAACCGGATGTCGCGATCGTCGTCCCCGCCTTCAACGAGGGCGAGGCCGTGATCCGCACCATCGAGTCGTGCCTGGGCGGCGACTACCCGCGGGACAAGCTCGAGCTCGTCGTGGTGAACGACGGCTCGACCGACGATACCTGGCAGCACATGCA
Source organism: Streptosporangiaceae bacterium (assembly GCA_035604275.1). Lineage (GTDB taxonomy): Bacteria > Actinomycetota > Actinomycetes > Streptosporangiales > Streptosporangiaceae > Chersky-822. The sequence continues at coordinate 52,823 of DATNIU010000151.1, forward strand.
GCAGGCCGCCGCGCGCTATCCCCCCGGCGAGGTGCGCTGCATCGACCTCGGCTCCAACCAGGGCAAGCGCGCCGCGATGGCGGCTGGCGTGCGCGCCACCAAGGCCGAGATCATCGTGTTCGTCGACTCCGACTCGATGCCGGCCGCCGACGGGATCAGGCGGCTCGTGCAGACCTTCGCCAGCCCGAAGGTGGGCGCGGCCTCGGGGCTCACCTACGTGCGCAACGCCACTAAGAACGCGCTGACCAGGATGCAGCAGGCGCGTTACTACGTCTCCTTTCAGCTGCTGAAGAGCGCCGAGTCGGTGGTCGGCGCGGTGGCGTGCAACCCGGGCTGCTTCTCCGCCTACCGCCGCAGCGCCGTGCTCGAGGTGCTCGAGCGCTGGGAGAACCAGCGCTTCCTCGGCGTGGCGTGCACCTTCGGCGACGATCGGGCGCTCACCAACATGGTGCTGCGCAAGGGATGGATCAGCCGCTACCACGCCGGCGCGGTGGCCTGGACCGAGGTGCCTGAGGGCTACCGGAAGTTCTTCCGCCAGCAGCTGCGCTGGAAGAAGTCCTGGCTGCGGGAGGGCCCGATCCTGATGTCGCACATCTGGCGGACCCGCCCGCTGGCCTTTCCCGCCGTCCTGATCCAGACGCTGGCCGGCCTGCTGAGCCCGTTCATCCTGCTCTACAACCTCGGCTGGCACACCTACGTAACGGGTGTGCCGCCCGCGCTGTACGGAATCGCGCTGTATCTCGTCGCCTGCACCTACGGGCTGCTCTACCGGACTCAGCGCAACGACGGCCTGTGGAAATGGGCCATCATCGGCACCTTTTTCTTTATCTCCTTCTCGCCGCAGCTCATCTGGGCCGCCGTTCGCGTCCGGGACACCTCCTGGGGAACGCGCGGCGTCGTTCAGGTAGCTCAGGTGGCCGAGAAGGCCACGTGAGGAGTGAGCGCCCATGACCGTGCGCACCGGCCGGATCAGCCGTTTTGCCGTTGTTGCCTGCTTGCTGGCCGTCGCTGCGCTGGTGCTGCCTCGCTCGCCGTTCGTGGCCGCGGCACACGCCAGCACGCCAGCCGCCGTCATCTCGCTGACCTTCGATGACAGCGATGAGGATCAGTACACGACCGCGTTCCCGATCCTGCAGCAGTACGGGATGCACGCGACGTTCTACGTGATCACCGGGTATGTCGGGGTGAACTCGGGCAACATGACGCTGCCGCAGCTCCAGGCCCTTCAGGCGGCCGGTGACGAGATCGGCGGGCACACCGTGCTGCATCCCGACCTCACCCAGGTCAGTGCCGGCGAGGCGACCCGCGAGGTCTGCGACTCCCGCGACACGCTGCTCGGCTGGGGTTTCCCGGTCACCGACTTCGCCTATCCGTACGGCTCGTACAACGCTGCCGTCGAAAGCATCCTGCAGCAATGCGGCTACAACTCGGCCCGGTCCGACAGCGACATCCGCTCGCCGTATGGCTGCCAGACCGGCTGCCCGCTGGCTGAGACGATCCCGCCGTCGGATCCCTACGCTTTCCAGGCGCCGCAGTCGATACAGGACACCTGGACGCTCGCCGACATCGAGAGCCTGGTGACCCAGGCGGAGAGCGTCGGCGGGTGGCAGCCGATCGTCTTCCACCACGTCTGCGAGAACGCCTGCGATCCGTACTCGGTCACCCCGGAGACGCTCAGCGCCTTCCTCGCCTGGCTGCAGACCCAGCCGGTATCGGTCCAGACCGTCGCCCAGGTCATCGGCGGCGCCGTGAGCCCGCCGGTAACCGCGCCCGCAGTGCCGCCGGCCCCACCGGGGACAAACGGCGTCAACGACCCATCCCTGGAGAACTCCAACCCTTATAACGCCGGCGTTCCTGACTGCTGGTCCACGTCAAGCACCGGTGCCAACACCGCGGCCTTCGCCGAGACCTCCAGCGCGCACACCGGCTCGGTGGCCGAGAGCGTCACCGTCAGCAACTACACAAGCGGCGACGCGAAGCTGCTCATCAAGCAGGACCTGGGTCAGTGCGCGCCAAGCGTCGTCGCAGGGGACCAGTACCTGGCCTCGGCCTGGTACCAGAGCACGACGCCGACCCGCTTCGTGATCTACTACCAGGACGCGAACGGCGGCTGGCACTACTGGACGCAGAGCCACACCTTCGCCGCGTCGAGCGGCTGGACGCAGGGTACCTGGGCGACACCAGCGGTGCCGGCCGGCGCGGTCGCGGTCAGCTTCGGGCTCAATATCGCCGCCAACGGCACGCTGACGACCGATGACTACTCGCTTGTCGATACCGGCGGGCCGCCCACGTACCCGGCCGTGTCGCTGACCGGCCCCGCGCCGGGCGCGACGCTGACCGGCCAGGTGTCCTTCAGCGCCAACGCCTCATCGGCGATCGGCATATCCGCGGTGAACTTCCTGGTCAACGGCGTCGTGGTGGCGTCCGCCACGTCCGCGCCTTATACCTCGACGTGGGATTCCTCGACCGTCGGCGACGGTCAGGTAACGCTGACCGCCCAGGCGGTCGA
>DATNIU010000152.1:0-2847 GCA_035604275.1 Streptosporangiaceae bacterium
GGCCGGCCGCGACCAGGGTAGGGACCAGGTACTGGCCGATCGCTCCGGTCGCCCCCGCGACGAAGACTCGCATGATTGCTTCCTTCCTTCCTCTGCTGTGCTTCTCTTCGCCCCTCTACGACGCCGCTGCCCTCCCGGGCGTGACGCTTTCCGGTCTAGTCTTCTTCGCCGCTGTCGCGCCAGCGCAGGTGCCAGGTGCGCGAGACCGGGCCGATGTGGCGCAGCTTCTCCGGGTTCGCGACCGTTCGGATGGCCTGCACCTGGCCGTCGAGCACGTCGAACGCGATGACCGCGATCAGGCCGCCGTCGGCGTCGCAGGCCAGCACGCCCGGCTGCCCGTTGACCCATGTCGGCCGGAGCGAGGCACCCAGCTGCAAGGTCCGCTCGACCTGGACCCGGACCACCTCGGCCACCTGGCCGCGACCGAAGACGGGCGCGATGAAAGTCGTCTCGCCGCGGCCGCCGCTGTCGCCGTAGAACACCACGTCCGGGGCCAGCCGCTCGAGCAGGCTGGTCATGTCGCCGCCGCCGGCCGCGGCCAGGAACAGGCTGGTGAGCTCCTCGCCCTCGGCGCGGGACGTCTCGAACCGCGGCCGGCCCTCGTCGACGTGGCGGCGGGCCCGGGTGAAGATCTGCCGGCAGGCGGCTTCGGTCTTGCCCGTTATGTCGGCGATCTCCCGGTAGTCGTAGCCGAACACCTCGCGGAGCAGGAACACGGCGCGTTCGGCCGGGGCCAGGCTCTCCAGCAGCACCAGGAATGCCATCGACAGGGAGTCTGAGGTCTCGGCGAGTTCGGCCGGATCAGGCTCGCCGTTCCCGATGAGCGGCTCAGGGAGCCAGGTCCCGACGTAGGACTCGCGGCGGACGCGAGCCGAGCGCAGGTGATCGATGGCCAGCCGGGTGGTGATCGTGGCCAGGTACGCCTTGGGCGCGGTGACGTCGGCGTCCTTGCGGGCACGCAGGAAGGCCTCTTGCACGATGTCCTCGGCGTCGCTCACGCTGCCGGTCATCCGGTATGCGATCGAGAACATCAGCGGGCGGTACTCGGCGTAGTGACTCGTGTCCACGGTTCTCCCCTCGGGATCGTCTGATCCCTAAAGACGAGGGGCCTCCGGCGGCTGTGACATCGGCCCTGGCTCCGGCCTCCGCGGACTGCGGCCGGAGCCGGGCGGGTAGGCATTCCTCCAGGCCGTCCGCGAACAGCGGGATCCGCCATAGCGGCGGTACGGGCCCGGCGGCCCCGCCTACCTGCATCATCGTGGCTATCGTGACCCGGACCAGCCGCCTGGCGCTGTTGAACAGCAGGAACGCCAGCGGGAGCTCGACCACCAGGGCGGAGACCAGGCTCGTGGTGAAGCCGCGCGAGCCGTAGTCAAGCGCGAGGTCGAACCACGCGTCGCAGACCAGCAGCGTGCCGGTGATGATCATGCAGAAGATGACGATCTGGCGCTGGTGCCAGGCCGCCCAGGCGGTCGCGGCGAACCCGGCCAGCTCGGCGATGTCCAGCCCGACCCAGGCGGCCTGCCAGCCGCTCGAGGTGTAGCGGCCGGGCAGGGTCATGATCAGGATCGCGATCCAGCAGGCCAGCCCGATACAGCAGGCCGTCATGAACATCATGCCGAACCACCTGCGCCGGCGGAGTCGGGTATCCATCAGCGGGTGCCGCCGGTCAATGGCGGCCAGGGTGCGGGCCAGCTGACGCCGCTCGTCTGCGGTCAGCCGGTGTAGTTCGGCGTCATCGATCACATAATCAATTCTGCGACGGCCTCCGGTCAGGCCGACTGTCGGGCTCGCCCGGCGCACTCGGCGCGCCGCTCGGCGCGGCCGCGCGGCAATGCCTCGTCCAAGCCGTGGCCGGCCAGCGGCGTGCGGCGAAGGGAGTACCCCGCGTCGACCTGCTGACCGGACAGGATCCCGGCGGCGACCGTGGCCTTGAGCAGACGCCACGCCCCGACGAAGGCCAGGAGGGCCAGCGGCAGCTCGGCGAAGAGCGCGGACAGCAGGCTTATCACGAAACCGCTCGTCGCCAGCGACGTGCCGACGTCGAACCACGCGTCGCAGAAGAGCATGGTGCCGATGAGCACCAGCAGCCTTGTCTATCACGGCCTCATTGTCCTCCTTCATGCTGCGCGCCGGCTGGCCGGCGCGTGCGCAGCGCCGCGCGGGGAGCCGGCCGGACTGGCCCCAGGGCCGGGCTGGCCGCAGGGCCGGGCTGGCCGTGGCGTAGCCGAGCGTAAGCTGGGAAAAGTGAGTGAGCTTGTCTACCTTGGCTTCGGCGCCGATCTCGTGGAGTACCGCACGGGCTGGGATCTGCAGCGACGCGTACACGCCCGGCGCGTGGCCGACGAGGTTCCCGACAGCTGCCTGCTGCTCGAGCACGAGCCCGTGTACACGGCCGGCAAGCGGACGGCGGTATCCGACCGGCCGTTCGGCGATCCGGGGGCGCCAGTCATCGACGTGGACCGCGGCGGCAAGATCACCTGGCACGGTCCCGGGCAGCTGACCGGGTACCCGGTCATCAAGCTCCGCGAGCCGCTGGATGTCGTCGCCTACGTGCGGGCACTCGAAGAGGCGATGATCCGAACGTGCGCGGAATTCGGCGTCACCACCGAGCGCGTGCCTGGTCGCAGCGGCGCCTGGGTACGGGGCGACGAGGACGCCGGGCGGCCGGACCGCAAGGTGGGCGCGATCGGCGCCCGGGTGGCGAGGGGCGTCACCATGCACGGGTTCGCGCTGAACGCCGACTGCGACCTGTCCTGGTACGACCGGATCGTCCCGTGCGGGATCCGCGACGCCGGGGTGACCACGCTGTCCGCCGAGACAGGCCGCGACATCACGGTGGCCGAG
>DATNIU010000153.1:0-19657 GCA_035604275.1 Streptosporangiaceae bacterium
GGAGGCCGCACCAAATGCGCACCATCCGGCCCCACCGACCCGCAACTGCACATCTTCACCCCGGACGGCACCGACATCGCCACCACGCGCGGCAGCACCTACCACTTCGCTAGCGGCCACGCGCACCCCGCCGACGACCCCTCCCGGGCGGCGCGGCACGCGACCGGAGGGACGGCACCTGATGCCTGAGCACAACGACCCGGCAGAACCGCATCGAGCTGCCGCACACGCGTGCACCTGCGGCGCGCACGCGATCACGCGGGCATGCCCGGTCGGCTGCCTGGCAGCCGTGCTGTCTGCCAAGGCGTTCAACCCGCTGGCCCGCGCCTGTGACAAGCGATCAGGGCCTGATGCCACGGTCGGGCACGTGGTCGACCTGTACCTGCAGCACCAGCTCAGCGGCATCGACGGCCTCGGCCCGCGCCGGATCGGCGAAATCGAGGTCAGCCTCGTCTTCGCCGGGCTCATCGGCGCAGACAGCCACGCCCGCCACCAACGAGCACCCGGCACGCCGGGCCGCTCCCTGCCCGCACCGGACGCAAGCGCCCGGTGACCACCCCGCGCCTGTCCCGCCTAAAAGCCGCGCACCCCGCGTGGACGATCGAACGCACCCCAGGCATCAGGGCCATCGGCTACACCGCCACCCGCCACGCCAACGGCGAGGCTGAGCAAGTCCGCACGGTGAACCTGACCGAGCTTGAGAAACGACTGCGCGGCCTCGACGGCCGACGGTCTGGCCGCGGTGGTAGCCGCGGTCAAAACTTCTCATGATCATGGCACCAGCTCGCCGGAGGCGTGCCGCACCCGCCGGGTGAGCGCCGCTCGCGCGGCGAGCCGGTCGTCGGGCGGGTAGCCAACCTGCTCCAGGCAGAGAGGATGCGGCGGGGCCACCCTAACCGCCGGATCCCTGATCCCGGCGGCCAGCAGCCCGGCCAGCCAGTCTGGCGGCCTGCGGCCGTCACCCACGGCGAGCATGGCCCCGGTAAGCGCCCGGACCATGTTGTGGCAGAACGCGTCGGCGATCACCGTGGCGACCGCTGTCCCTGGCTCGGGCCGCTGCCAGTCGAGCCGCAGCAGCTCCCTGATCGTGCTCGCTCCGGGCCGGCGGCGGCAGAACGCCGCGAAGTCGTGCTCGCCCAGGCACCCCGCCGCGGCCTCGTTCATCCGGCTGGTGTCCAGCGCCTTCGGATGCCAGAGCGTGTCCCGCCTGCGGGTCGGGTCGGCCTGCGACGGGCTGTCGCACACCCGGTAGGAGTAGCGACGCCACAGCGCCGAGAACCGGGCGTCAAAGCTGTCTGGCGCCGGGCCGATCGCCCGCAGCCGGATGTCCGCTGGCAGCAGCCGGCGCAGCCGCCGCAGCGCCGTCTCCGCGGCCGGCTGCCAGGCCGCGCAAGGCACATCGGCGTGCGCGACCTGACCGCGAGCGTGCACGCCGGCGTCGGTCCGTCCAGCGACTGTCAGTTCGGGCGTCTCGGCCAGCCTCAGCGCCACGCGCAGTGCTTCCTGTGTCTCGCCCTGCACGGTGCGCAGGCCCGGCTGGCTGGCCCAGCCGTGAAAGTCGGTGCCGTCGTAGGCCAGGTCGAGCCGCAGCCTGATCAGGCTCGCGCCAGGGACCGCGGATTCCTCGGCAGTCACGGATTCCTCGGCAGTCACGGCGCACGCCTACCGGGCCGGGGCGAGCATCGCGGCCGGGCCGACGGCTCCGCGCCCATGGACAGCAGGATCGACGACGATGCCTGCCCTGCCGACGGCAGCGCCCGGCCTCGGCGGACCCGGCCGGGCCTCGGGCAGGGAAGCTGCGGTCCGCCAGCTGCTACCTGGCGTCGGCCTCGCCAGCGTCCTGCTCATCGTCGGCCTCGGCAGGCTCAGCGTCAGCCTGGTCAGCTTCGGCCTGAGCCGGGTCGGGCTGCTCGGCAGCGTCGGCCAGCTCCGTCGCCTCGCCGGTGCCGGTCTCGTCCGTGCTGGCGTCGACGTCGCTCGCCGCGGCCGCCTCCTCGGCGACCGCGGCCTCGGCGGCAGCCGCGGTGCGGCCCGGCCGGGCGGCCGCCGGCTGAGCCCGCCTGGCCCGACGGCGCTGCGGCTTCGGTGCCGCATCCTCGCGAACCAGCTCGATCACGGCCATGGCGGCGTTGTCGCCCTTGCGCGGGCCGACCTTGGTGATCCGCGTGTAGCCGCCGGCCCGCTCCGCGTAGCTCGGGCCGATCTCGTCGAAGAGCGTCTTGACCACGGTCTTGTCCGTGACCACGGTCAGCACCTGCCGCCTGGCGTGCAGGTCGCCGCGCTTCGCGAAGGTGATCAGGCGCTCGGCGACCGGCCTGAGCCGCCTGGCGCGCGACTCAGTCGTCGTGATCTTGCCGTGCTCGAACAGCGCAGTGGCGAGGTTCGCCAGCATGTGCTGCTGGTGTGCTGCGCTGCCGCCCATTCGGCGACCCTTGGTGGGCGTGGGCATCGAAAACTCTCCTCGGCTCGCGAGCTGCCGGTCCGGTCATCCGGGCCGGCAGTACTCCTCGGTCTCCGCGTGATCCCTGTCCTGATAGTTAGCTACTGACCATGATCGGCCGTGCGGCCGTCAGTACTCCTCGGTCTCCACGTAGCTGTCGTCGTCGTCCGCCCCGTAGCTGTCCGCCGCGGTTCCCGGGTCAAATCCGGGCGGGGAGTCCTTGAGCGCCAGGCCCATGTCGATCAGCTTCTGCTTGACTTCCTCGATCGACTTCGCGCCGAAGTTGCGGATGTCAAGCAGATCCTGCTCGCTGCGGGCGACCAGCTCGCCGACGGTGTGAATGCCCTCGCGCTTGAGGCAGTTGTAGGAGCGGACCGTGAGGTTGAGCTCCTCGATCGGCAGCGCGAGGTCGGCAGCGAGCGCCGCATCGGTCGGCGACGGGCCGATGTCGATTCCCTCGGCGTCCAGGTTCAGCTCCCTGGCCAGGCCGAACAGCTCGACCAGCGTCATGCCGGCGCTGGCCACCGCGTCTCTTGGCCGCATGCACGGCTTGGTCTCGACGTCCAGGATCAGCCGGTCGAAGTCGGTGCGCTGCTCGACTCGGGTCGCCTCGACCTTGTAGGTGACGCGCAGGACCGGCGAGTAGATCGAGTCGATCGGGATCCGTCCGATCTCCTGTCCCGGCTGCTTGTTCTGCGAGGCTGAGACGTAGCCACGGCCGCGCTCGACCGTCAGCTCCATCTCCAGCTTGCCCTTGCCGTTCAGCGTGGCGATGTGCAGGTCGGGATTGTGCACCTCCATGCCGGCCGGCGGGGCGATGTCGGCCGCCGTCACCACGCCGGGACCCTGCTTGCGCAGGTACATGTGCACCGGCTCGTCGTGCTCGGAGGACACGACGAGCTCCTTGAGGTTCAAGATGATGTCGGTGACGTCCTCGGAGACACCAGGCACGGTGGAGAACTCGTGCAGCACGCCCTCGATCCTGATGCTGGTGACGGCGGCGCCTGGGATGGACGACAGCAGGGTGCGGCGGATCGAGTTCCCGATCGTGTAGCCGAAACCTGGCTCGAGCGGCTCGATGGTGAACCGCGAGCGGAACTCTCCGGCCTGCTCCTCGGTGAGGGTAGGACGCTGTGCGATGAGCATTGAATGATCCTCTCCGCGATGCCCGCTATTTGACACCGCGACTAAGGCTGGCGGCTTTCGCCGTCAGGCGTGCTCTGGCCGGCCTTCCCGCGGCCGGCCAGGTGAACCGCTACTTCGAGTAGTACTCGACGATGAGCTGCTCCTGGACGAGCGTGTCGATCTGCGCCCGCACCGGGAGCGAGTGGATGAGAATCCGCATCTTCGCCGGGATGACCTCCAGCCAGGCCGGCGGCGTGCGCTCGCCGGCCTCGGCCCGCGCCACCACGAACGGAGTCATCTCGTGTGACTTGGGCCGGATCTCGACGATGTCGCTCTCGCTGACCCGGTAGGACGGGATGTCCACCTTCTTGCCGTTCACCAGCACGTGACCGTGCCTGACTACCTGCCTGGCCATGTCACGGCTCTTGGCGAAGCCAGCCCGGTAGACGACGTTGTCGAGACGGCTCTCCAGGATCTGGAGCAGGACCTCGCCGGTCTTGCCGCGCTTGCTCGTGGCTTCCTCGTAGTAGTTGTGGAACTGCTTCTCGAGGATGCCGTAGATGCGGCGGGCCTTCTGCTTCTCCCTGACCTGAGTCAGGAACTCGCTCTCCTTGGGCCGGTTCCTGCCGTGCTCGCCCGGCGGGTAGGGCCGGATCTCGATCGGGCACTTGGGCGAGTCGCACTTGGCGCCCTTCAGGAACAGCTTGGTCTTCTCACGGCGGCAGCGCTTGCAGTCCGCACCGGTGTATCGAGCCATACTTGTCGCTAACTCCTCAGTATCTGCAGGGGGACGACCCCCCGCTCACACCCGGCGCCGCTTGGGCGGGCGGCAGCCATTGTGCGGAACGGGGGTCACATCCTGGATCGAGCCGACCTCGAGGCCGGTCGCCTGAAGCGACCTGATGGCCGTCTCCCGGCCGGAGCCCGGGCCCTTGACGAACACGTCTACCTTGCGCATGCCGTGCTCCATCGCACGGCGCGCCGCCGCCTCGGCGGCCATCTGCGCGGCGAACGGGGTCGACTTGCGCGAGCCCTTGAACCCGACCTGACCCGAGCTGGCCCAGGAGATGACGCTCCCGCCCGGGTCGGTGATGGAAACGATGGTGTTATTGAACGTGCTCTTGATATGGGCGTGCCCGTGAGCGATGTTCTTTCTTTCCTTGCGGCGTACCTTCTTGACGCCGGTTCGGCTCTTTGGCGGCATCCTGCTCGTCAACTCCGGAGGTGGTCGGTCCTGGTGTCGTGCCAGACCCGCGGGACGCGCGGGCCAGGCACCTAGCGGACTACTTCTTGCCGGCCTTCTTCTTGCCGGCCACGGTCTTCTTCTTGCCCTTGCGGGTACGTGCGTTGGTCTGCGTGCGCTGGCCGTGCACCGGCAGCCCGCGACGATGCCGCAGGCCCTGGTAGCAGCCGATCTCGACCTTGCGCCTGATGTCGGACTGTACCTCGCGGCGCAGGTCACCCTCGACCTTGTAGTTCGCCTCGATCCAGTCCCTGAGCTGGACGAGCTCCTCATCGCTGATCTGATGAACGCGCGTGTCGCCGCTGATACCGGTGCCGCCGAGCGTCTCGAGCGCGCGGGTCCTGCCGATGCCGTAGATGTAGGTAAGGGCGACCTCAAGCCGCTTCTCGCGCGGGAGGTCAACGCCGACTAGGCGTGCCATCGTGGGCAGCTCTCCTTTTTCCTGCGGAGGTCTTGCGCACCGCTCCCGTGTCTAGAGCCCGTGACACGGCCCCGGCCTCCTCCGGGGGCGCCCGGCCCGCCGGTCAGGCGGGCCGGATGCGGTGCGTATTGTGTTGTTGACGCCGGGCTGATTGGTTCCTAGCCCTGACGCTGCTTGTGCCGCGGATCAGAGCAGATGACCATCACCCGGCCATGCCGACGAATGATCCGGCACTTGCTGCAGATCTTCTTCACACTCGGCTTGACCTTCATGGTGGAAACTCCTCAGGCGCCCGGGGCCCCGCTCGGCCCGCGCGCTTTCGCTCGTTACTTGTACCTGTAGACGATCCGGCCGCGGCTCAGGTCGTACGGACTCAGCTCGACGACCACCCGGTCGTCAGGCAGGATCCGGATGTAGTGCATCCGCATCTTGCCGCTGATGTGCGCAAGAACCTTATGCCCGTTGTCCAGCTCAACCCGGAAGAAGGCATTGGGCAGCGATTCCATGACCGTGCCCTCGATCTCAATGGCGCCGTCTTTCTTGGGCATATCCTCCGCGCTTCACTCTCTTCGCCGGCCTGTCGGCCCCACGTCCTCGTTGGTACTGCGTCTTCGTTGGTACTGCGTCCTGGCTGGCACTGGTCTGCGTGGCTAGTGCGTGACCCGCCATGGGCGCCCGCCGCCGGCCGCGCCGCAGCGGGTTCCTGCGGTGATTGGTGGATTCCGCCGTGGCCAGCAGGCGCTCTCACACATCAGCCAGACGCGGGAGGCCCGCCGAAAGACCGACCTCGCGTCAGGCATGCAGCCATCGCGCCTAGGCAGCCTTGTGGACCGTAGCAGAGTCTACGTCAGTCGAGCCGACAAAGCGAACCGGGGCGCGGAACCTACCCGTCGTCCCGAGGACCGCCGATCTGGTCGCGATGACTCTGGCCGATCTGGCGGCGGCCGCCCGGCCCTGAGCCCATCAGCCAGCGGCCGGCCATGATCGCGCCCCACGGCCCGGCGACCCAGAGCGGCCACGGGTACCCGAAGCCGCTCAGCATCCAGATCACCGTGCAGAGCAGCGTTACTCCCAGCCAGGATCCCCAGGCGGCCTGCCACGCCGCGGAGAACCGGCCACGTCCGCGGCCCATCGCGTCAATCACCGAGGCGGCAGGCGAGTCGGCCGACATGCTCCGGCTGGCCGGCAGCGAGGCGGTGGGCAGCGGATACAGGTCGATGGCCGGCAGGTCCGCCGTCAGCTCGTCAAGGTCGCCGATGGTCCGCGCCTTGAAGACCTTGTCCAGCCGCTCGTTGAACTCGTCCGGGTCGAGCCTGCCGACCGCGTGGTGCTCGCGCAGCAGCGCCGCCGTGCGGTCCCGCTCCTGGTCGGAGGCGCGCATCCGGGGATCGGACGGCATCACGTCCTCCTCAGCCGCTCGACCGCGTGACAGCGGACTCGGGCACGGCGGGACCCGGATCCAGCAGGCCGCCCTGCGGCCGCAGGCCGGATACCCGGCGCAGGTCGCCGTCTAGCCGCGCGAGGCCGCTGGCGCCCCCATCCTCCGCGGTCAGCACCCACGGGCCCGACTCCGTGATCGCCACGGTGTGCTCGAAGTGCGCCGCCAGGCTGCCGTCGACGGTGACAACCGTCCAGCCGTCGTCGAGCAGCCTGGTCTGGCGCCGGCCGAGCACCAGCATCGGCTCGATCGCCAGCGCCATGCCCTCGGTCAGCACCGGCCCGCGGCCCGGCTTGCCGTAGTTCGGCACCGGCGGATCCATGTGCATCTCGGTGCCGATTCCATGCCCGGTGTACTCCTGGATCAGTCCGTAACGGCCGCTGGCTCGCGCGCTGGTCTCGATCGCGTGCGAGATGTCCGTCAGCCGCCGGCCGGCCACGGCCGAGGCAAGGCCATGCCACATCGCCAGTTCGCAGGCCCGCATCAGCGCGGTCACCTCGTCGGGCACCGGCCCCACGGCGACGGTCAGGGCCGCGTCGCCGTGCCAGCCGCCCACGATCGCGCCGGCGTCGATGGAGATCACGTCCCCGGTGACGAGCCTGACATCGGAGCGCGGGATGCCGTGCACGATCTGATCGTTCACTGACGTGCAGATCGTCGCCGGATACCCGTGGTAGCCCTTGAACGACGGCTTCGCGCCGGCCGCACGGATCTCCCGCTCGGCGACGGCGTCAAGCTCGGCCGTGCTGATTCCCGGCTCGACGGTAGCCGCGAGAAGGCGCAGCGTCCGCGCGACAACCAGGCCGGCCTCGCGCATCAGCGCGATCTGGCCCGGCGTCTTGATCTGCACCGACAGTTCCCGGCTGCGTCGCATGTGACGTGTCCTTCCCTCTACACCGTACCCGCTGAGCGGGCAGGTCACTATCAGCGGACAACCCGCCGCGGTGCTAGCTCAGCGGACAAACCGCCGCAGTGCGATCAGGGCTCGCTCGGTGACATCATCCACCGGGCCGGTCGCGTCGATCCCGAGCAGGATGCCCTCGTCGGCGTAGTAGGAGATCAGCGGCTGCGTCTGCTTGGCGTAGACCTCGAGACGGTGCCTGATGGTCTCCTCGCGGTCGTCGTCACGCTGAAACAACTCGCCGCCGCACTCGTCGCACTTGTCGATCCGGGTCGGCGGGTCGAATGCCACGTGCCAGACCCGGCCGCACCTGCGGCAGGTACGCCGGCCGGAGAGCCGCCTGATCACCTCATCGTTATCGACCACCAGCTCAAGCACCAGATCCAGTCTCAGGTCCCAGCCCGCCAGCAGGTCCTTCAGCGTCTCGGCCTGCGGAACGTTACGCGGAAAGCCGTCGAGCAGGAATCCCGACTGGGCGTCCTCCTCCTGCAGCCTGCTTGCCACCATCGCGACGGTGATCTCGTCTGGCACCAGGTCGCCACGGTCCATGAACGCCTTCGCCTGGCGGCCAAGCTCGGTGGCGACGCTGACGTTATACCGGAAGATCTCACCGGTCGACACCTTCGGGATCGCCAGGTAGGAGGATATGAACTGGGCCTGCGTCCCCTTGCCCGCACCGGGGGGCCCGACGAGGACGACTCGCACTACCTCAGGAAGCCCTCGTAGTTACGCTGCTGCAGCTGGCTCTCGATCTGCTTGACCGTGTCGAGTCCCACTCCAACCGCGATCATGATGCTGGTGCCGCCGAGCGGGAACTGGTTGCCGGCGTGCACGAGAGCGATGGCCAGCATCGGGATCAGCGCGACGATGCCCAGGTACAGCGAGCCTGGCGCGGTCAGCCGGTTGAGCACGAAGCGCAGATAGCCGGCCGTCGGCCCGCCTGGCCGGATCCCGGGGATGAACCCACCTGACTTCTTCATGTTGTCGGCCACCTCGTCGGGGTTGAAGGTGATCGACACGTAGAAGTAGGTGAACAAGATGATCAGCACGAAGAAGCCGAGCATGTAGTACGGGTCGTCGCCCCTGACCAGATGCGACTGGACCCAGACCGTCCAGCCGGAGGTCGCCGTCGACTTGCCGAACAGGTTCGCGGCCAGGGCCGGGATGTACAGCAGCGACGAGGCGAAGATAACCGGGATGACGCCGGCCTGATTCACCTTCAGCGGGATGTACGTGGAGGTGCCGCCGTACATCTTGCGGCCGACCATTCGCTTGGCGTACTGCACGGGGATCCGGCGCTGCGCCTGTTCCATGAAGGCGACGGCGGCGACGATCAGCACGCCGACCGCCATGACGAGCAGGAAGATGAAGGCACCCTCGGTCTGCAGGATCTGGTAGAGCTGGCCGGGGATCACCGCGATCACCTGGGTGAAGATCATCAGCGACATGCCGTTGCCGACGCCCCGGTCGGTGATCAGCTCGCCCAGCCACATGATCACCGCGGTGCCGGCGGTCAGGCAGATGACCATTGTGGCGATCGTGAAGACCGACTGGTTCGGGATCAGCTTGGTCGAGCACTGGGTGCCGAACAGGCTGCCGGACTCGGCCAGCGCCACGATCGCGGTGGACTGAAGGATGGCCAGGCCAATGGTCAGGTACCGGGTGTACTGGGTGATCTTCGCCGTTCCCGAGGCGCCCTCCTGGCGGAGCGTCTCGAGCCGCGGGATCACCACGGCGAGCAGCTGCAAGATGATGCTGGCCGTGATGTAGGGCATGATTCCCAGCGCGAAGACCGTCAGCTTGAGCAGCGCGCCGCCGCTGAGCAGGTTCACCAGCCCGAGCACGCCGGTCTTGCTGGCGTTGCCCAGGCACAGGTCGACCGCCTTGAGCGACACTCCCGGGGTGGGCAGCGAGGCGCCGAGCCGGAAGATCACGATGATGAAGAGCGTGAAAAGCAGCTTCTTGCGCAGGTCCGGCGTACGGAACGCCTGGTAGAACGCGGTCAGCATGCGCCGTCCTGAAGTAGAAGGGTCAACGTCACGCCCCGCTCCCTGTCGCCGGCGCCCTGGTCAGCTAACCGGGTACCGCGTCCCAAAAGCGCGACACGCACGCCGAAGTCTAACCTGCTGAGGGCACTCCGGCAGCCGCCTGCGGCGCTGGAGTGCCACGGGACCGCCAGCACGCGGCCCGCGGCTCCTGCCGCTGCGCTGGCGAAGGTCATTTTCAGATCTGGGTAGCCGTGCCGCCGGCCGCGGTGATCTTCTCGATCGCCGATGCTGAGAACCCGTGGGCGCTCACCCGGAGTCCGCCGACTGCCTCGCCGGATCCGAGCACCTTGACCAGCTCGCCGGGACGGACCGCGCCGCGCGCGGCCAGATCCTCGGGCGTTACGTCGCCGCCGTCCGGGTACAGCGCGGCCAGCCGATCCAGGTTGACCACCTGGTAGGTGGTCTTGAACCGGGCGTTGGAGAATCCCTTCAGCTTCGGCAGCCTGCGGTGCAGCGGCATCTGCCCGCCCTCGAAGGCCGGGTTGACCGAGTTCCTTGCCTTGGTGCCCTTGGTACCGCGGCCGGCCGTCTTGCCCTTGGACGCCTCGCCGCGGCCCACCCTGGTCTTCGGGGTGTGCGAACCGGGCGCCGGGCGCAGATGATGGATCTTCAGGCCGGCCTTGCCGCCCTGAGTCCTCGCCCTGCTTGTACCGGTGACATCTGTGCCCGTGGTATCTGTGCCCGTGGTATCGGTGTTCGCCATGTCAGTGCACCTCCTCCACGGCGACCAGGTGGCGGACCACCTGGATCATGCCGCGGATCTCTGGCCGGTCGGCCTTGACAACGCAGTCGCCGATCCGGTGCAGCCCGAGCGAGCGCAGCGAGTCACGCTGCGCGCTGGTACCGCCGATCTTCGATTTGGTCTGGGTAACCTTCAGCTCTGCCATCTGCTGCTCCCGCTCCCGTGTCCGTACAGCTCAGGCGACCGGCTCGGCGGCACTGGCCGCCGCGGTCCGCGCCCTGAGCATGGCTGCCGGGGCCACGTGCTCGATCGGCAGCCCGCGCCGGGCCGCGATCTCCTCGGGTCGGCTCAGGCTCTTCAGCGCCGCGACCGTGGCGTGCACCACGTTGATCGGATTGGATGAGCCGAGCGAGCGCGACAGCACGTCGTGCACGCCCGCGCACTCGAGCACGGCGCGCACCGGACCGCCGGCGATCACGCCGGTACCCGGACTGGCCGGCTTGAGCAGGACGACTCCTGCGGTCTCCTCGCCCTGGACGGTGTGCGGGATGGTTCCGGCGATCCTCGGCACCTTGAAGAAAGACTTCTTCGCCGCCTCAACGCCCTTGGCGATCGCGGCCGGGACCTCCTTGGCCTTGCCGTAGCCCACGCCCACCGTGCCATTGCCGTCGCCGACCACGACCAGGGCGGTGAAGCTGAAGCGGCGACCGCCCTGGACGACCTTGGCCACCCGGTTGATGGTGACCACGCGCTCAAGGTAAGCGGTGCCCTTCTCGGCCGCGCCGCCACGGCGATCGTCACGGCGGTCCCGCCGCTCGCCGCCGCCGCTGCCTGGGCCGGCACCGCGCCGCGCAGTTGGTGCCATCAGAATGTCCTTCTCTCATTGCTGCTGATGCACGGGCGTCGTCCCGTGCTAGCTGAACTGATGCTGGCCATCACGGCCCTGGCTTTCACAGGGCCAGCCCGCCTTCACGCGCGCCGTCCGCGAGAGCGGCGATCCTGCCGTGGTAGGCGTTGCCGCCGCGATCGAGCACAGCCGCGGAGATCCCGGCCTTGATGGCACGCTCGGCGAGCAGCTTGCCAGCCTGGTGCGCCTTGGCCTTCTTGTCACCGCTGCCCTGGCGGATCGTCGCCTCCAGGGTAGAGGCAGACGCGAGTGTGTGGCCCGCCACGTCGTCGATCAGCTGGGCGAAGATGTTCCGCGCCGAGCGGGTGACGACGAGCCTGGGCTGTACCGGGCTGCCGGAGACCTTCTTGCGAACCCGGAGATGACGGCGGATGCGCGAGGCAGCACGGGCCGCCGTGCGGCTCTTGCTGCGGACGTGCGCCGTGGTCCTGGTGCCAGCCATGTCTTACTTACCAGCCTTCCCGGCCTTGCGGCGGATCTGCTCGCCGCGGTACCGCACGCCCTTGCCCTTGTAAGGATCGGGCTTACGGAGCTTGCGTATGTTGGCGGCGACCTCGCCGACCTGCTGCTTGTCGATTCCCTCGACAACGAACCTGGTGGGGGTCTCGACCCTGAAGGTGATCCCCTCCGGCGGGCTGACCGGCACCGGGTGGCTGAAGCCGAGCGCGAACTCCAGGTCCTTGCCCTTGGCCTGCACCCGGTAGCCGACGCCGACGATCTCCATCGTCTTGGCGTAGCCCTCGGTGACGCCGATGACCATGTTGGCGATCAGCGAGCGGGACAGCCCGTGCAGCGCCCGGATCTGGCCCTCGTCGCTCGGCCTGGTCACGGTGATCACGCCGTCGCTCTGGCTGACCTCGATCGGCTCCGCGACCTGCAGGTGCAGGCTGCCTCTCGGGCCCTTGACCGTGACGTCGCGTCCGCTGATGGTGACATCGACGCCCGGCGGAACGACGACGGGCATCCGTCCGATTCGTGACATCGCCGGCTCCTACCAGACGTAGGCGAGGACTTCCCCGCCTACGCCCTTCCTGTGCGCCTGCTTGTCGGTCATCAGGCCATCGGATGTCGAGATGATCGCGACACCAAGCCCGCCGAGGACCCTGGGCAGGTTGTCCTTGCGCGCGTACACCCGCAGCCCGGGCTTGGAGACCCGCTTGATGCCGGCGATCGAACGCTCCCTGGACGGGCCGTACTTGAGCCCGACGACCAGGTTCTTGCCTACCTCCGCGTCCTCGACGCGCCAGCCGGCGATGTAGCCCTCCTGCTGGAGGATCTCGGCGATGTGCACCTTGATCTTGGAATGCGGCATGGTCACCGCATCGTGGTATGCCGAGTTCGCGTTGCGCAGACGAGTCAGCATGTCTGCGACCGGGTCGGTCATTGTCATGGCCTGATGGCCCTCCTCGCCGTGGTTTCCGCTGTGCTGGCCCGGGGGACAACCCCCGGAACCCCCGCAGTGGACCTGCGACGTGGTCGGTGGGCGCCGGAGCGCCCAGATCGGTCTTCCTGCCGTGCACTCGCGCGCACGGGTTTCGCTGCGCTGGAATGGCTACCAGCTGGACTTGGTGATGCCAGGCAGTTCACCCCGATGCGCCATGGTGCGGAAGCAGATCCGGCACAGGCCGAACTTGCGGTAGACGGCACGTGGCCGTCCGCACCTGGAGCACCTGGTGTACGCGCGCACCTCAAACTTGGGCTTGCGCTTCGCCTTGGCGATCATGCTCTTCTTCGCCACTACTCAGCTCTCCTTGAACGGGAAGCCGAGCCGCCGCAGCAGCGAACGGCCCTGCTCATCGGTGGTCGCGGTGGTGACGAGGGTGACATCCATGCCCCGTTGCCGATCCACCTGATCGGGATTGATCTCGTGGAACATCAGCTGCTCGGTCAGCCCGAAGGTGTAGTTACCCCGGCCGTCGAACTGCCGGTCGGACAGGCCGCGGAAGTCGCGGATCCGGGGCAGCGCCAGGGAAAGCAGCCGGTCGCAGAACTCCCACATCCGGTCGCCGCGCAGCGTCACGTGCGCGCCGATCGGCATGCCCTCCCTGAGCTTGAACTGCGCGATCGACTTGCGTGCCCGCGCCACGGCGGGCTTCTGGCCGGTGATCACCGCCAGGTCCCTGATCGCGCCCTCGATCAGCTTGGCGTCCCTGGCCGCCTCGCCGACGCCCATGTTCACCACGATCTTGGTCAGGCCCGGGATCTGCATGACGTTCGCGTAGCCGAACTCCTCGCGCAGCGCCGGGGCGATCTCGGTCGCATAGCGCTCCTTGAGCCGCGGCGGCACTCGCTCCGCGACCGCCGTCGCGGTTCCCTTTTCGAAGGTGACGTTGCCGACCGCCGTGCTCGGAGCGCCGACCGCGCCGCCGCGGGGCCGACCCGACGCGCCGGGCTTGCCGGAGCCGCCGGACTTGCCGCCGGACTTGCCAGACGCGCCGCCGGACTTGCCGGGCTTGGTCGCTGCCATCAGATGTCCTTACCGCTGGGCCGGGAGACCCGGATCTTCGTCGTGCCGTCGAACCGGTAGCCGGCCCGGGCGGGCTTCTTCGTCTCTGGATCGATCAGGGCCACGTTGCTCACGTGAATGAGCGCCTCCTGATGCACGATGCCGCCTTCCTTGGCACCGCGGCGACCCTGGTAGTTGACCTTGGTGTTCTTCTTGATCATGCTGACACCCTGCACGAGCACCCGCTGGCGGCCAGGATCGGCGAGGATCACGGTGCCCTCACGGCCAGCATCCTTGCCCGCGATCACGACGACGCGGTCGCCCTTCTTGATCTTCATGCTCCGGGCCTTCCCCGGCTTGGCCGGTTTCCCCGCACCGCTCTTAGCCATCACAGCACCTCCGGCGCCAGCGAGATGATCCGCATGAACCGCTTCTCGCGCAGCTCCCGGCCGACCGGCCCGAAGATGCGGGTGCCCCGCGGATCGCCGCCGTCCCTGATCAGGACCGCGGCGTTCTCGTCGAAGCGGATGTACGATCCGTCGCCACGACGGCGCTCCTTGCGCGTCCGCACCACGACCGCCTTGACCACGTCGCCCTTCTTGACGCCCGCACCAGGCAGGGCTTCCTTGACGGTGGCCACGATGACGTCGCCGATGCCCGCGTATCGCCGGCCTGACCCGCCGAGCACGCGGATGCACAAGAGCTCCTTGGCACCGGTGTTGTCGGCGACCTTAAGCCGCGACTCCTGCTGGATCACGTCAACTCCTGCTTGTTCTCTCCGGCCTGCCTGGCCCGGATGGGCGGCCCGCAGGGCCCGAATGGTCTCGCTTGTCTGGTGCCGGCGCTGCCGTCCTGGGAGTTTCCAGCCAGGACGGCCTCCGGGCCTGCTACTTCGCCTTCTCCATGATCTCGGCCACCCGCCAGCGCTTGGTCGCCGACAGCGGCCTGGTCTCCTTCAGCAGCACGCGGTCACCGACGCCGCAGGCGTTCGCCTCGTCATGTGCCACGTACTTCCTGGTCCGGCGGATGACCTTGCCGTACTTCGGGTGCTTGACCCGGTCCTCCACCTCGACGATGACGGTCTTGTCCATCTTGTCGCTGACCACAAGTCCCTCGCGGGCCTTGCGGTAGCCGCGCACAGGTGCCTGGGCCGGTGCGTCGCTGGCCTGCTCACTCATCCTCATCAGCCTCCTGCTCCAGCGTCACGATCCCGAGCTCCCGCTCGCGCTTCACCGTGTAGATCCGGGCCATGTCCTTGCGCACCGCGCGGAGCCGACCGTGGCTCTCTAGCTGCCCGGTCGCGGCCTGGAAGCGCAGATTGAAAAGCTCGATCTTCGCCTCGGCCAGCTTTCCGTCCAGCTCCTCCTCGCTCAGCGACCGCAGATCGCCAGCTGGCAGTGTCTTAGGCATCACGCCTCACCACCCTCGGGGCTCCGGGGGTCGTCCCCAGGAAAGGCACAGCGCGCTTGACGAATCTTGCGCCTGATGAGCACAGCATCGGGAGCTTGTGCAGCTCGAACATCACGCCTCACCCATTTCGCGCTTGACGAACTTGCACTTCATCGGGAGCTTGTGCATGGCGCGGCGGAGCGCCTCCCTGGCGACCGGCTCGGGAACCCCGGACAGCTCGAACATGACCCGTCCTGGCTTGACGTTCGCGATCCACCATTCGGGTGCGCCCTTGCCCGAGCCCATCCTGGTTTCGGCCGGCTTCTTGGTCAGCGGGCGATCGGGGTAGATCGTGATCCAGACCTTCCCGCCACGGCGGATGTGCCTGGTCATGGCGATACGGGCCGCTTCGATCTGCCGGTTGGTCACGTAGGCGGGCTCGACGGCCTGGATGCCGAACTCGCCAAAGGCCACCCGAGTGCCGCCCTTGGCAGCACCGGACCGGTCGGGCCGGTGCTGCTTGCGATGCTTCGTCCTGCGGGGGATGAGCACTTCTCAGCCCTCCTCGCCGGTAGTCGCCGGCCCGGCCACGGCGGCCTCGGCTGCCCTGGTCCGTGACTCGGCCTGCGATGCCTGGTCGCCGGCCCGGCCGCCGCGGTCGGTTCCGTCCGGTGATCCCGGCCGACGTCCGCGCCGCTGGGCCGGAGCTGGCGGCCGGTCCCGGCCGCCAGGTCGCTGCCCGGCGCGCAGCCCGGCCGCGGCCGCCTCGCGCTCGGCCCGGGTCGCCGCGGCGTCACCGCGGTAGATCCAGACCTTCACGCCGATCCGGCCGAAGGTGGTCCGCGCCTCGTAGAAGCCGTAGTCGATGTCCGCCCGCAGCGTGTGCAGCGGCACCCGGCCCTCGCGGTAGAACTCGGACCTGGACATCTCGGCGCCGCCGAGGCGTCCGGCACACTGCACCCGGATGCCCTTCGCGCCGCTCTTCATGGCGGTCTGCATCGCCTTGCGCATCGCCCGGCGGAACGAGACCCGGCTCGACAGCTGCTCGGCCACGCCCTGCGCGACCAGCTGCGCGTCGATCTCGGGGTACTTGACCTCGAGAATGTTCAGCTCGATCCGGCGGCCGGTCAGCTTCTCCAGGTCGCCCCTGATCCGGTCGGCCTCGGCGCCCCGCCGGCCGATGACAATGCCCGGCCGTGCGGTGTGGATCCACACCTTGACCTTGTCCTTGTCCTCGCGCTCGATCTCCACCTTGGAGATGCCGGCCCGTTCCATGCCGCGCTGCAGCATCCGACGGATCGCGACGTCTTCCGCGACGTAGTCCTTGTACAGCTTGTCGGCGAACCACCGGCTCTTGAAATCGGTGGTGATGCCCAGCCGGAACCCGTGCGGGTTCACTTTCTGGCCCACTAGCGGGTCCTCTCCTTGCGGTTTGCGGCGCTGCGGTTTGCGCCAGCGCGGTTCGCGGCACCGCGGCTCGAAACAGCGCCGCGGCTCGATCCGGCGCCACGGTCGGTGACCGCGCCGCGGTCAGAGACCACG
This sequence comes from Streptosporangiaceae bacterium, assembly GCA_035604275.1. GTDB lineage: Bacteria > Actinomycetota > Actinomycetes > Streptosporangiales > Streptosporangiaceae > Chersky-822. The sequence goes on from DATNIU010000153.1 coordinate 16,583, forward strand.
ACCGTGATGTGGCTCGTGCGCTTGTTGATCCGGTAGCCGCGGCCCTGCGCCCGCGGCCTGAATCGCTTCATCGTCGGGCCCTCGTCCACCCACGCCCGGCTCACCACCAGCGTGGCGGCCGCGCCCTGCCCGGTGTGCTCGGCGTTGGCGATGGCGCTGGCAAGCACCTTGCCGACGGGATCACTCGCCGACTGCGGCGCGAAGGCGAGCACCGCCTGCGCCTGCTCAGCAGGCAGTCCGCGGATCAGGTCCACCACCCGGCGGGCCTTCCGCGGCGTGACGCGGACGAACCGCGCCTTTGCCCTCGCTTCCATCGGTCCTGCCTCGCTCTCTCCCGCTCGCCGTGCCCGGCGGGCGGCTCGCGCCCTCGGGCGCCTGGCGGCGCCGTGTCTGAATGTCTGTCCTGGGGTGGTCGGCCGACGCGCTAGCGGCGGCTGCGGCGGTCGTCCTTGACGTGGCTGCGGAACGTACGGGTCGGCGCGAACTCGCCGAGCTTGTGCCCGACCATCGACTCGGTGACGAATACCGGCACGTGCTTGCGGCCGTCGTGCACCGCGATGGTGTGGCCGAGCATCGCCGGAACGATCATCGAACGGCGCGACCAGGTCTTGATGATGTTCTTGGTGCCCTTGGTGTTCTGCACGTCCACCTTCTTCATCAGGTGGTCGTCCACGAACGGGCCCTTCTTCAGGCTACGAGGCATCGTCGGGTGCTCCTACCGTCTTCTTCTTCTTCAGGCGCCGTTCGGCGATCAGCTGGGACATTCGCTCCACTCCTAGCGCTTCTTCTTCGAGCGCCGGCGACTGATCAGCTTGTCGCTTGGCTTGTGCGCGCGCCGGGTCCGGCCCTCGGGCTGACCCCACGGGCTGACCGGGTGCCGACCGCCTGAGGTCTTGCCCTCACCGCCGCCGAGCGGGTGGTCGATCGGGTTCATGGCGACGCCGCGCACGCTCGGCCTGCGGCCCTTCCACCGGCTGCGACCGGCCTTGCCGAGCTTGATGTTGCCCTGCTCGGCGTTGCTGACCTCGCCCACGGTGGCCCGGCAGGCCGCGTCCACCAGCCGGATCTCGCCGGATGGCATCCGCAGGTGCGCGTGCTTGCCTTCCTTGGCCAGCAGCTGCACCCCGGACCCGGCCGACCTCGCGATCTTCGCGCCGCCGCCGGGGCGAAGCTCGATCGCGTGCAGGACGGTGCCGGTCGGGATGTTGCGCAGCGGGAGGCAGTTGCCCATCTTGATGTCCGCGCCGGGGCCGTTCTCCACGACGTCGCCCTGGCGCAGGCCGCTCGGCGCGATGATGTAGCGCTTCTCGCCGTCCGCGTAATGCAGCAGCGCGATCCTGGCCGTGCGGTTCGGGTCGTACTCGATATGCGCGACCCTGGCCGGGATGCCGTCCTTGTCAGCCCGCCGGAAATCGATCAGCCGGTAGGCCCGCTTGTGTCCGCCGCCCTGGTGGCGGGTGGTGATCCGGCCGTGCACGTTCCGGCCGCCCCGCCCGTGCAGCGGGCGGACCAGTGCCTTCTCCGGCTCGCTCCGGGTTAGCTCGGCGAAGTCCGAGCCGCTCGCACCCCGCCTGCCCGGGGTCGTCGGCTTGTACTTGCGGATAGCCATGTCTGCTCAAAGCTCCTATGCTCGTCCGGCCGCTCTAGGCCGGCCCGCCGATGTCGATCCGCTCGCCCGCGGCGAGGCTGACGATGGCGCGCTTGCTGTCCGGCCGCTTGCCCCAGCCAGACCGGGTACGGCGCCGCTTGCCCGGCCTGTTGAGCGTGTTCACGCCGGTCACCTTCACGTTGAACACCGCCTCGACCGCCTGGCGGATCTGCGTCTTGTTGGCGTGCGGGGCCACGATGAACGTGTACTTGTTGAACTCGTCCTGGAGCCCGTAGCTCTTCTCCGAGATCACCGGCCGCAGCAGGATGTCCCGGTGGTTGAAGATCTTGCTCACTGCTGCTCGCTCCCATTCCCGCCCGCGCTTGAGCGGCCGGCCCGCGCGACGAACGACGCCAGCGCCGTCGTGGTGAAGACCACCCGGTCGCTCACCAGGACGTCATAGGTGTTCAGCTGACCGGGGTCGATCAGGTGCACGCCGAGGGCGTTCCGCAGGCTCTTCCAGGTGACCTTGTCCGAGGTCTCGGCGACCACCAGCAGCGCCGAGGCACCCGGTGCCGTTCCGGTTGCTGTTGTCAGCGCGGCGACCGCCTCCCGCGTCTTCGGCGCGTCGCCGTCCACGAAGCTGTCGACCACGTACACCAGGCCATGCCTGGCCCGGTCGGACAGGGCGCCGCGGAGCGCGGCGGCCTTCATCTTCTTGGGCGTCTTCTGTACGTACGACCGGGGTTGTGGTCCGTGAACCACACCACCGCCGGCGAACTGCGGCGCGCGGACCGAGCCTTGCCTGGCCCGGCCTGTGCCCTTCTGCCGGTACGGCTTCCTGCCGCCACCGCGAACATCACCCCTGGTCTTGGTCGAGTGAGTGCCCTGGCGAGCCGCCGCCTGCTGTGCCACGACCACCTGGTGCATCAGCGCCACGTTGACCTTGGCGTCAAAGATGTCCGCTGGCAGATCTTCGAGCGCGGTCGGGCTGCCGCCCTCGGCGACCGCCTTGGTCTTGCTGGCTCGCTTAGCTGCCGGCCCCTTGGCCGCCGAGTCCTTGGCCGCCGACTTGCCCTTCGCGGCTTTGGCCGCAGGCTCTTCGGAGGCTGTTTCTGCCCCGCCCGTCGCCGCCGCCTTGCCCCTTGGCGCCCTGGCCGCCGGCTCGTCAGCTGTCTGCGCCCCGCCCGCCGCAGCCGACGCCGCGGCCCGCCGCCTCGCGGGCTTGGCCTTCTCTACTTCGGCCTCGGAATCCTCGCCGTCGGCCGCACTGGCCTCAGCCGTCTCGCTGGCCTCAGCCGTCTCGCTGGCCTCAGCCGTCTCACTGTCGGATGCGCTGGCCTCCGCCGCTTCAGCCTGCGTTGCCTCAGCCTGCGCTGCCTCAGCCTGCGATGCCTCAGCCTTCGCCGCCGCCGAGGCTGCCTTCTTAGCCGTGGCAGTAGTTGGTGCCCCGCCCGCCGCAGCCGACGCCGCGGCCCGCCGCCTCG
>DATNIU010000154.1:0-19852 GCA_035604275.1 Streptosporangiaceae bacterium
CTGCACCAGAGCACCGTCTGGCGCTGGAACCGGGCCGTCTACGACCCTACGGCAGGCGGGCACCTGCGGATCGAGATGCGGGCCCTGCCCGCTGGTCCCACGATGATCGACATGCTGGCCAACGCCGCTTTCCTGATCGGCCTGACCCTGTGGCTGGCACGGCAGGACCAGGAGTGGACCTACGCGCTGCCGTTCGAGCGGGCCGACCATGGTTTCTACCGGGCCGCCCAGCACGGCCTGTCCGCCGAGCTGAGCTGGCCATCCGGGCGCCGAGATCAGATCAGGACGCTGCCGGCCGCCGAGCTCGTGGCGGAGCTTGTTCCGGCTGCCCGGCAGGGTCTGGTCCAGGGCGGCGTAGCAGCGGATGAGGCGGACAGCCTGCTGGAAGTGATCTCCGCGCGGGTGGCCTCCGGGCAGACCGGCGCGGTGTGGCAGCGCGCCACGCTGGCCGCCGCCGAGCGAGTTCATGGCCGGGAGCGCGCCCTGGTCGTGATGCTGGACCGTTACCTCCAGTGCGCGGACGACGGGCTGCCGGTCCATACCTGGCCGGTCGAGAGCCCGGCTCGGATGGCGCGCCGTCCCGGCGCCGGTCGGCCGGCTCGATCTCCGGGGCCAGCCTCGGCTGGCCCCGGGAGATCCGAGCCGTGCTGATCAGGTCCCGATCGGCAGCGGGTCGGTTGCCAGGCTGTCCTCGCCCTCGAGCAGCGCGGGTGCCCGCTCGAGAGCCTGCGGCCGCCAGGCGCCGAGAACCACGGCGTAAATGACGCCGACCGCGATCAGGCCGATGGTCAGCCAGGGCAGCGTGTTGAACGGGCTCGGCTGGCCTGGCCGCAGGTCACCCCAGACCGGGATGGCCAGGACGATCACGCCGACGACCGGGGTCACCAGCCACAGCCAGGCGTTCTTCCTGATGCCGTTGCGGCGGAACTTCGCCCACTCCACGACGAGCGCGACATTCGCCATCAGGTACATGATGATCAGCCCGAGGATCCCGTACGTGCCGAGGAACCCTGATGCCGTGCCGGGGTCGGTGAACGCCGTGGAGACCACGCCGATCAGGATGCTCGGCGCGACGAAGGCGACAGCCGCCGCGGCCGGGGTCCTGAACCGGGGGCTGACGCCGGCCAGCGCGTGGCTCCACAGCCCGCCGCGCGCGCCGGCGAAGATGACCCGTGATGTCTGCGTGTTCGCCGCCACGTAGGAACTGGTCACGCTGGACAGGAACACCCAGGTGATCAGCGGCGCCAGGAACGGCAGGAAGGCCTTGGCCGCGGTGTGGAACGGATTGGGGTCGGCGGCCAGCGTCCCCGCGTGACCGACCCCGAAGGCCGTGACCAGGGCGTAGGAGCCGAGCACGTAGATGATGCCGCTCACGAGCACGGCGCCGAGCACCGCGATCGGCACATTCCGCCTCGGGTTGCGGGTCTCCTCGGCCAGCGGCGCCGCCGCCTCGAACCCGCCGAAGGCGAGCACGGCGAGGCTGAACGCCAGCAGCACGTCGCTGGACTTGCTCCCGTGCGGCCACGAGAAGGGCGTGGCTGACAGGCCGCTGGCGCCGCCCTTGGCCACGATGGTCAGGCTGAGCGCGAGCAGCAGGATCACCTCGAAGACGTACAGGACGACGGTCACCCGGACGCCGAACTTCAGTCCGACGATCACCGGCGCCACCACAAGCACTCCGTAGGCGATCGTCACGATCTGCGTGATCCCCCAGATGTGCGGGCTGTTCAGCACGTTCTGCACGATGTAGCTGCCGACGAAGATGTAGATGCCGCCGAACGCGATGATGTACCCGAGGACGGTGATCACGCCGATCGCCACCGCGACCTTGGTGCCGATCGCCCTGGTGATGTAGGTAATGAACGAGCCGGCGCTCGGGTAGACGCCGGAGAACTGGGCCAGGCTGCTTGCCGTCGCGCCCATGCCGATCATCGAGATCAGGAAGATCAGCGGCGCTGACGCCCCGGCGTAAAGCACCATGACGCCGGTCGTGAAGAACAGGTTGAACGCCGGGGCGACCTGAGCCAGGCCCGGCATGATCACGCCGAACAGGCCCAGCTGATTGCGTTCCAGCCGCTGCGCTGGCTGGCTGACAGGGGGTTGGGTGGCGGCCATCGCTAGCCCCTTCCGTGCTGTCGGACGAAATCGAGGAACGTCTGGTTGAACTCCGCCGGGTGCTCCCAGAGGCAGGCGTGGCCGCCCCTGGTGGTGGCCCACTGCGAGCCGGGAATCTGATCGTGCAGCCGCCGCGACAGCGCGACGGGGATCAGGATGTCTTCCTCCCCGGCCAGCACGAGGGCTGGTGTGGTGATCTGGCCCAGGCGGTCGGTCGTGTCGTGGTTCTGGATCACGGCGAGCTGGGCCAGGTAGGCGTGCACGGGCTGGTCCATGTACCGCATCGCGGTCTCGAACTCGGCCAGGTCGGCGCCGCCGTTATCAAAAAAAGGCAGGGTGAAGGCCCATAGGGTGACATCCCGCATGATGAACGGGACGCCGAGGACGGGCGCCATGTCGGCCCACATGGCGAACATCCGGGAGCAGAACGGCCCCGGCGCGGCGTAGGTGCAGCCGAGCGTCACAGACCGCAGGTCGCCAGGGTAGGCCAGGGCGTATTCCTGGGCGATCATTCCGCCCATCGAGACGCCCATCAGGTGGAAATCGGTCACGCCGAGCGCGTCGACGAGCGCCTTGGCGTCGTCGGCGAGCATCCGGCTCGAGTACGGCCCGGCTGGCTTGGTGCTTGCCCCGATGCCCCTGTTATCGAGGCGCAGCACGCGGTAGCCGGCCGCCAGGAAGTCGTCCATCTGGAGCACCCAGCTCTCCAGGTCGTCGGCGAGGCCGTTGATCAGGACGATGGTCTCCTCTCCGTCGCCCTCCAGCTTGTAGTTCAGATCGATGTCATTGACCCTGGCTAGCGGCATCTGGTAACCCTCCGGATCGGACGTGGATACGGGCATGCAGCTCCCTGAGCATGTCCCCGGTCAGGGAGAAGTGCTGGGCGGCGAGCTCGGCCGCGCGGCCAGGGTTCCCGGCGATGACCGCGTCGGCGAGCATCGGGTGCTGCCGCATTGCCCGGTGCCTGACCTGCGGTGTATACGGCTCGGCGTCGAAACCGAGGCTGACCTCGCGGCGGATCCCCGCGCTCAGGTCGACCAGCTTGGCATTGTGCGTGGCACGCGCGATCGCCTGGTGCAGCGCGTGATCGGCGAGCCGGGAGGCGTCCCGGTCCGCGGCCAGCGCGTAGTCGCCGACGGCCTTGCGGATGGCGGCGATGTCATGATCGTCGCGCCGCTCGGCCGCGGTCCTGGCGATCATCCGCTCGACCAGCAGCCGGAGGTCGAGGATCTCGGTGAGCTCGTCCCAGGCCGGGACCAGGGTGCGGCGGATCATCTCGTCGGAGTCCGGCCCCAGACCGGTCCTGACGAAGGTGCCGCCGCCACGGCCGCGCTTGGTCGTCACGTAGCCGGCGGCCTGTAGCCGCTGCAGCGCCTCGCGCACGGTGGTGCGGCTCACCTCGAGCATGGCCGCGAGATCCCGCTCGGCCGGCAGCCGCTGGTCGGGCACGAACTCGCCGAGCGCGATCGCCGTCACGATCCGCTCAGCTATCCGCTCGCCGGCCGTCCGCATAGGAACCGGCCCGAGCAGCGGGCCGAACGACTCCTGCCCGCCTGGCCCGGTCCCGCCTGGCCCGGTCCCGCCCTTGGCGAGCTCGTCCAGTTCTTGCGGGTGGGCGGTCGCGCTGGCGCGTACCTCGGTCATGTCGTGGCCCCTGTCTCCGGCGTCCGCTGACCGAGCGGGTCGAGCGGGTCCGGTAGGCCTCCGCTGGCGAAGAACCCGGCGATGAACCTCGCCAGCGTCTTGGCGCCGGCCACGATGCTGGCGAGATCGACGGCCTCGTCGACGGCGTGAATGTGGCGCGCTCTCGGGCCGTAGGCCAGGGCCGGCCGGCCGAACTGGTTGAGGTAGTACCTCGCGTCCGTGGTGCTGCCGATCACGTCGCGCGCGGGCGGCGTGCCGTGGGCGGCGGCGTGCGCACGCGCCATCGCCTCGGCCAGCGGATGACCGGCGTCGAGCAGGTAGCCCTCGGCGCGGAAGCCGACCTGCCGGATCTCCGGCGGCGAGCTGGCCAGCCACGGGTCGTCGGCGCAGGCCGCGAGCACGGCCGCGGTTACCCGGTCGAACGCCTCGCCAGGTGTCCAGTCGCGGGGGAATCCGACCCGGACCCGCAGCCGCGCCGCACCGGGCACGCTGGACGCCCAGTCCCCGGCCTGGACCGTTCCGACGTTGACGTTGTAGGGCCGGGCGATCTGCCTGAAGGCCGGGTCATCGACGGTCGCGTTGATCTCGGCCTCGAAGCTGGCCAGTGCCCGCAAGATGGCCGGCACGGAGCGAATCGGATTCTTCGCGCGGTCGGCTGCCTCGGCATGCGCCGGGACACCGTGGATCTCGATCTCGATCCACAGCACGCCCACGCCGCCGAGCAGCAGGGCCAGCGCGGTCGGCTCAAGCAGGATCACGGCGTCGCCAAGCACGCCGGCGGTGCAGGCGGCGAGCGTGCCGTTGCCCGTGCACTCCTCCTCGATCACGGAGACGAACGCAAGCTCACCGGTCAGGGCCTCCGGCATCACCTGGCGAAGCGCCGCCACGGCAAGCGTTCCGAGCGCGAAGCCGCCCTTCATGTCCCCGGTGCCACGGCCGATCAGCCAGCCACCGGACCGGACCGGCGCGAACGGATCCGATGACCACAGCGCGGCCTCCGCCGGGACGACGTCCACATGCCCGTTCAGCAGCAGCGACGGCGAGCCGCCAGGGTTGATCCGGCCGAGCACGTTGGGACGCCCGGCATAGCAGCCCTGAGCGACACCGCCGGGTGCGGTCGCCGCCGTCTGCTGCGGAACGTCCAGCTCGGTGACCTCGAATCCGAGCCTGGCCAGTTCGGCCGCGACCAGATCCTGCGCGCCGCGCTCCGCGCCGACCGTGCTGGGCGCGGCCACCAGCCGCTCGAGAAACGTGAAAGCGGCGTCGGCGCCGTCCTCGATCGCCGCGTCGAGATCCGCCCACGGCAGGGACATGGCCTCGGTCATCCCGTTGCCCTCATGGTCTAGAAGCCTGATCTTTAGACCATTTTTGGGAACGAGGCGCCCGGAGTCAATGGGGCGAGAGTGAATACTTGGCCACTGGCTGAGGCCAGGACCGCCGGCCAGACCGACCTCGGCACCGCAACTCCCTGCCGGACATCCTCCGGCGCGGCCGGCCTTGCTGTGGTGGCCGGGCGGGCGATGCCGGACACTCCCAGAACCGAATCTGGCCTCTGCAAGGTGTGGCCTGAGCCAGCTTGGGCCCAGGAACGGCACTGGTCTGAACCGGCTCTCGTCCGGGCGGCGCCGGGTCGGTGTGTATGCCGCGACGTGGCGTGGCGGGGAACCCTGCGTGTAGGCCGTACCGTTACCGGGTAAACCGCGCAGCAGGTTCGGCCGTCTTGGTTTCGAATAGAATGCCGGAAATAGTAGCTGTGCGATCCGCCCGATCGGCATCGCCGGGAATCGACCAGCCTGTCCGTTGCCGATTCTGTGACTGGTGCCGTTGCCCGGAGGGACGATGAAACGCAGGCAGTCGCGGCGAATGAGGATACTCGGCTGGATCTCCGTCGCCATGGCTGCCGTTATCGTCGTGATGACCCTCGGCGTCTATGTAGCGGTCCGACTGAAGCTGGACGGCATCACGCACGTGGCGAGGATCGACGTCACCAACCGGCCGAAGCAGTACACCAACGCGCTCAACATCCTGCTGCTCGGCTCGGACACCCGGGCCGGGCACAACGCCGGGCTCGGCGGGCGGATCGGCTGCAACTGCTCGGACACGATCATGGTCGTGCACATCTCGCCGGGCCGCAAGAAGGTCACCGTGCTGAGCATTCCGCGCGACACGATGGTGCCCTACTACGCCTGCTCGCCGTGGAACGGCCTCCCGGGGCAGCAGCAGGACACCCAGGCGTACGAGCGGATCAACGCCACGCTGGAAGCCGGGGGCCCCGAGTGCGTCAGGCACACCGTGGAGCAGCAGACCGGCATCTACATCAGCGACTTCATCCAGCTGGACTTCACCGGCTTCGTGAAGGTGATCAATGACATTGGCGGGGTCAACGTCTGCGTGCCATTCGCCATCAATGATCCGGTCACCCCCGAGCATGGGTCGGGTCTGAAGCTCTCGCCCGGGCGGCACCACATCTACGGCCGGACGGCCCTGAAGTTCTGGCGGGCCAGGTACGCGCTGGCGGACGGCACCGACACCGCGCGGATCGCCCGGGACCAGTACCTGATGGCGCAGGTGGTCAAGGGCGTGCTGCACAGCGGCCTGCTCTCCAGCCCGGCGAAGCTGTACACCGTGATCGGGGACATCGCAAAGGCGATGACGACCGACGCGAGCACGTCCGACCTGCTGAGCATCGTGACCAGCCTGAGCGGCCTCAGCACGAAGAACGTGCAGTTCATCACCGCGCCGTTCGCCCCCTGGCCGTATGACAACAATGAGCTCGAGTTCGCTCAGCCGCAGGCCGACGCGCTGTTCTCGGCGATCGCGCACGATGCCAGGCTGCCAAGGACCAAGAAGGACGGTGGCGCGGGCGGCCAGCTTCTGACGATCAGCCCTGCCAAGGTCAAGGTCCTGGTGCTCAACGGGTCCGGGATCCGGCTCCTGGCGCATCATGCCGCCACCGCGCTGACCGGCCGCGGCTTTGACGTGGTCGGCACCGGCGACGCGGCTAGCACCGGCTACACGAAGTCTCTGATCGAGTACGGCTCGACCGCGGACCGGGCGGCCGCCAACACGCTGAAGGAGCAGTTCTCTTCGGCGAGGCTCAGGCTGGTGCCCGGCCTGACCGCCGGCACGGTCCAGGTCATACTCGGGACCAGCTTCACGGTGCTCGCCAGCCAGCCGACTCCGACGTCCTCTCCGGCCTCGTCGCCGTCGGCCTCGCCGTCGGCATCCCCGTCGGCATCCCCGACGTCATCTCCGACCGCGTCTCCGACGCCTGCGCCGACGGCCATCGGCAGCCTGTCGGGAAGCTACGGCGGCATTACGGGTAATGTGAGCTGCCGCAACAGCGCCTTCTACGGCCCAAACTCCCCGGCACCGAACGGACCGGTTCCCTGCGCATGCTGACCGGCCCCCGCGGCCGGACCCGCGGCCGGACCCGCGGTCGGACCCGCGGTCGCGGCTGAGGCCGTGGCCCGCCTGGATGCGGCTCGTTCACCTACCAGTCGGAGATGTCGGATGAAGTACACCAACCTCGGTTCCACTGGCCTGCGTGTCTCCAGGATCTGCCTCGGCATGATGAGCTACGGCAACGCCAGCGACCGGCCGTGGGTGCTTGACGAGGACGCGGCGGAGCCGATCGTGAAGGCGGCCGCGGACGGCGGCATCACGTTCTTCGACACCGCCGACGTATATTCGGCAGGTGCGAGCGAGGTGGCGACAGGCCGGCTGCTCGGCAGGATTTTCGACCGTGATCAGGTCGTGGTCGCGACCAAGGTGCACGGGGCAACCGGTCCGGGCGAGAACGATCGCGGCCTGTCCCGCAAGCACATCATGTCCAGCATCGACGCATCGCTGCGCCGGCTGGGCATGGACTACGTGGACCTGTACCAGATCCACCGCTGGGACAGGCGCACGCCGATCGAGGAGACGATGCATGCGCTGCATGACGTGGTGCGCGCCGGCAAGGCCCGCTACATCGGCGCGAGCTCGATGTTCGCCTGGCAGTTCGCCAAGGCGCAGCATGCGGCCGACCTGCACGGCTGGACCAGGTTCTGCTCGATGCAGAATCACTACAACCTGCTCTACCGCGAGGAAGAGCGCGAGATGATCCCGCAGTGCCAGGACCAGGGCGTCGGGGTGATCCCGTGGAGCCCGCTGGCTCGCGGCGTGCTGGCCGGGAACCGGACGAGGGCAGGTGAGCGGCGCACGACCAGATCGGGTTCGGACGCGTTCAGCGACGCGCTCTACGCGATGCCGTCAGACTTCGACGTGGTCGACCGGGTGGCCGAGGTCGCGGCCGAGCGCGGCGTGCCCGCCGCGCAGGTAGCGCTGGCCTGGCTGCTGCACCGGCCGGGGGTGACAGCGCCCATCGTCGGCGCGACCAGGCTCGGTCACCTTCAGGACGCGCTCGCCGCCGCCGAGTTCGAGCTCTCCGACGAGGAGATGCGCCGGCTCGAGGAGCTCTACATCCCGCACCCGGTACTAGGCCACCACTAGCGACGGACTGGGCCACTGGCGACGGCGGCGCCCTCTCCTCCTGGCCGCGGGCCAGTCCGGCACAGCCCAGCCTGACGCAGGGCACCACGCGTTCGGCCACAACAGCACCGCCAGTTACATCGGGCATCTTCAGTCTCAGCGCACGAGGGTGGTGTAGTGATCGGGTCTATTTCTCAGGGATAGTTACTGAGAAATAGACCCAATGACCTCAATCTACGACGCACAGTGCGGCGTGTCCTGTCGGTCAGCCGTTAAACTACTATGTGTTTTCTCGTGGTCTGATCGGCTATCGTGGTGCGAGTGCGAGTTCGTTAATGCCGCAATTTAATCGCGGCTGGGGAAACATCGGGCGGGGGGAAAGTATGCTGTCATCGTCATGGCTGGCGCCGGTGGTCGCCACTGCTCTGGTCGTCGCGCCGAGTAGTGCGTCGGCCGGCGCGCATGCCGGTGCGCCTGGTCGCGCGGCCGAGGGGCAGGAGGGGCGGGCAGCGCCCGGAGTCGCATGGCGGATCGCGACGGGGGCCGTCGAGCCGGCCCCGCTCGTGACGGACGTCGTGCGGGCCGGGACGGCACGGCACGGCCCGCCTGCGCCGCCGGTCAGCCATGCGATGGCCCGGGCCAACGCGATCAGGCAGGCAGCGGCGCTCAGGTACCTGCGGCATGCGAGGCCGGCGGCGGCCAGGGAGCTTGCCGGGACTCAGCAATCCCAGATCCGCAACTACTTCTGCGGCCCGGCGACCGTGTCGGAGATGCTGGCCCAGATGCAGGTGACGTTGCCGCAGCAGGCCGCGGCCAGGGAGCTTGGCACGACCCCGGCGGGTACCGACTGGTCGAACAATCACGGGTATCCGGTGCCGCGAGTGCTGAACGCCCATCAGAAGCTTCGCAGTTACGTTGCCGTCGGCCTGCCGTGGACGCCGACGGCCGCGCAGATCAGGACCTTCGAAATCGACCTGGTGACGGATATTAATCACGGAACCGGAGTGCCGATCGCAGGAAACGCATACGAAGTTCCCGGCGGGCCGCATCTGGTCGGGCATCCGCCAGGCCAGGAGATTATGCACTGGTTCGATATTCGCGGATACGCTCAGTCCGGCGCGATCACCGACTATGAGGATTCCGTGCACGGCGCGCCGAGTATCGGCTGGAGTTCCGCTGTTCCTGCCTATTCGTCCCTGACGTCGGCCACGATCGTGTACATCGTCGGCGCCCGTGGCTACATCTGGTAGCAGGCGGTGCGGGCTCGACGGTGCTGCGGTGCCGTATGACGCGGCACGGGCACGCTGGTGCTGGCGGCGGGCGAAGCGGATCGGGAGCTGAGCCGATGAGGCTCCGGCATGTCCTGGCGGTGGCGCTTGCGGGGGCTGACCTGCTGCTGAGCGGCTGCGCTCCGGCCTTCGGCCCGGCCGGGGCCGGAGTCACCGCCACAGCCAACAGGCCGCCCGTTCAGGTCGGCGCGGCACCGGCCAGGGCGAGCGGCTCGGCTGGAGCGACATCCGCCGCTGCCGCGAACGCGGGCGGGCCGGGCCACGGCGGCCGGCCGGGCGGCGTGCTGACCGCGTTCTGCGCGGTGCGGCCGGCCTCGGCGGTGACGGCCGATCTCTCCCGTGCGGTCGCCGCTTCGCTGCGGGCCGAGTTGATACCGCTGGGCGTCTCGGCCGACGGGCGCACCGGGTACGTCTCCGCGTGGACGTCGGCATTCGCCGGGGTGGCGGCGCTGAACCTGGCCACGGGGGCGCTGCGGCCGATCCGGCCGTTCGGGGACCCGGCGACGGACCAGGCGGACGGAGCGTTGGGCGGCCGGTGGCTGGTCTGGGACGAGACGTACTCGCTCCAGAGCCTCGACGCCTTCACCGTGTTCGGCTGGGACTCGGTCACCGGCCGGGTGCTGCGGCTCGGGCACTCGCTCAGCTCGGCGGCTGGCACCCCGTGGCCGAGCCCGTGGCATGCTCCGGCGGTCAGCGGGGACTTCGCGGCCTGGGCCCAGGGCTACGGGCCGGCCGGGCTGGTCCAGATCCGGCTCGCCGACCTGCGGAGCGGCGCGGTCACCGTGATCAGGCAGGGCCATGTCCAGGCGCCCTTCTTCGACGGCGGCCTGCTGGTCTGGCCCGAGTCGGACAGGCCAGGCTCGCTGACCACGCTGCGTGCCTACAACCCGGCGGCGGGCCGCCTGGTAGGCCTGCCGCCGGTGCTCAGGGCGGTGCACGGTACCGACTTCGTCGCCACCGACGGCACGAGGACGGCGTACCTCAGCCCCGACCTGACCGAGCTGTACTACTCGCCAGCACCGGATCGTGGCGCGCGGATGGTGCTGCGGCTGCCGTCGGGAGTCGAGTTCGCCAACCTGGCGATGGCGCCTGGTGCGCTCGCCTGGACCACGACTCAGGCTACATATCTGGCCAGCACGAGTACCGGCGGCTACTCGCGGGTGACTCGGCGGTATGGGTTCGCGGTGACCGGCTCAGGTCCCGCCGTGCTGATCGCCGACGCTCCGGCCAGCGAGGCGGCGCATCCGATCCTGCCGCTGCACGTCGTGAACCCCTCAGCGCCCGGCTGGCCCCGCTGCCCCTGAGCGCTCTGCTGGCGGCTCGTCCCGGCGGCCCGTCCCGGCGGCCCGCCGCCTAGGAAACGCTGCACTCGGGACACAGGCCGAACAGCTCGACGGTGTGGCCCACGCTGGTGAATCCGGCCTCGGCGGCGACCTGCTCGGCCCACCGCTCCACCGCCTTGCCCTCCACCTCGACGCTGCGGCCGCATTCGCGGCAGGTCAGGTGATGGTGGTGAGCGTCGCTCTGGCACCGCCGGTACAGCGTCTCGCCGCTGGCATCCCTGATCGCGTCCACCCGGCCGGTCTCGCTGAGCACTTGAAGGTGCCGGTAGACCGTGGTCAGGCCGACCTGCTCGCCGCGGCCGCGGAGCTCGGCGTGAATCTGCTGCGCGCTGCAGAACCCGGGCAGCCCGTCGAGCACGGCGGCCACCGCCTCGGCCTGCCGGGTGCCGCGCACCCGGGTGCCATGCGGTCGCTCGGCGGCGGGCCGGGGAGTACTCACAACTCGCACGGTAGCAGTCTGCGGAGCGTGCTTGGCCGAGCCGAACAGCCGGGTGGTCCCCGTCTGGCCGCGGCATGCCCGTGAGCGCGGTCCCGGCTCGGAGGAGAAGATGGGTGCATGGCAGACCGGCTGCGGAACGCGACGAGTCCCTATCTGCTCCAGCACGCCGGCAACCCGGTTGACTGGTGGCCGTGGGGCGACGCCGCGTTCGCCGAGGCGCGCCGCAGGGACGTGCCTGTGCTGCTGTCCGTGGGCTACTCGGCCTGCCACTGGTGCCACGTGATGGCTCACGAGTCGTTCGAGGATCCGGCCACCGCCGGCCTGATGAACGACCATCTTGTCGCGATCAAGGTCGATCGGGAGGAGCGGCCTGACGTCGACGCCGTGTATATGACGGCCACCCAGGCGATGACCGGCCAGGGCGGCTGGCCGATGACGGTCTTCCTGACTCCTGACCGGGAGCCGTTCTACTGCGGCACCTACTTCCCGCGCGACTATTTCAAGCGGCTCGTCCTCGGCATCGCCGACGCTTGGCAGGAGGACCGGGCCGGCGTCATTGACCGGGCACGCCAGATCGCCGCCGCTCTCGCGGAGAGCGCCTCGCCATCCAGCCGTCGCGGCCGGCAGGGTAGGGCCGGTCAGGGTAGGGCCGGTCAGGGTCAGACCGGTCAGGGTAAGGCCGGGCAGGAGCCGGTCGCGGGTGCCGGGGTCGGCCTGGCAGGCCTTGACGTGACTTCCACGGCGGCGATGACCGGCGCCATCATCCCGCCTGGTCTGTGCGAGTCGGCGGTTGCCCGGCTGGCCGAGCGCTACGACGCCAGGGCAGGCGGGTTCGGCGGCGCGCCGAAGTTCCCGCCGTCCACGGTGCTCGAGTTCCTGCTCCGGCACTCCGAGCGCCCTGACACCGAGGCGACTGGCCAGTCAGGCACGCCCGTCCGGGCGCTGGCTATGGCGGCAGGCACGGCGCAGGCCATGGCCCGTGGCGGGATCTACGATCAGATCGGCGGCGGGTTCGCCCGTTACAGCGTCGACGCTGACTGGGTCGTGCCGCACTTCGAGAAGATGCTCTACGACAACGCCCAGCTGGCACGGGTCTACGCACATCTGTGGCGGCGCGGCGGAAGCGACCTGGCTCGCCGGATCGCCCAGGAGACCTGCGACTGGATGATCTCCGATCTGGCGACCGGCGAAGGCGGCTTCGCCAGCGCGCTTGACGCTGACAGCGATGGCGCAGAAGGCGCGTTCTATGTCTGGACGCCGGGTCAGCTTGCCGATGCGCTAGGCGTCGATGACGGGAACTACGCGGCTCAGATCTTCGCCGTGACACCGGCTGGCACGTTCGAGCACGGTCATTCAGTCCTGCAGCTTCCCGTCGATCCGGCCGACCCAGAGCGGCATCAGCGGATCAGGGCCGCGCTGCTGGCCGCCCGGGCTTCGAGGGTCCGCCCGGCCAGGGATGACAAGGTGGTCGCGGCCTGGAACGGTCTGGCTATCGCGGCGCTTGCCGAGACCGGACTGCTGCTCGACCGGCCGCAATACGTCGAGGCCGCCATGGCGGCCGCGGAGCTGCTGGTCAGGGTGCACCTTTCCGGTGACCGGCTGGCCAGGACCTCCAGGGACGGGACCGTCGGCCCGAGCGCCGGAGTGCTTGAGGACTACGCGTGTGTCGCCGACGGGCTGGTCGCGCTGTCCGGGGCGACCGGCCAGGGCCGGTGGGTGACGCTGGCCGGGCGGCTGCTCGACACGGCGCTGGACAGGTTCCGCGACTCCGATGGCTTCTACGACACCGCCGACGACGGCGAGCAGCTGATCTACCGGCCTGCCGAACAGGCCGACGGGCCGACACCCTCGGGAACCTTCGCCGTGGCCGGAGCGCTGCTTAGCTACTCGGCGCTGACCGGATCGGCACGGCACCGGCAGGCTGCCGCCGACGCGCTGGCCGGGATCGCGGACATCGCGATCAGGTACCCGCAGGCAGCAGGCTGGGGGCTGGCGGTCGCCGAGGCGCTGCTGGCCGGCCCGGCCGAGATCGCGATCGTCGGGCCGCCTGGAGACCAGCGGACGCGTGATCTGCACCTCGCGGCCGCCATGGCCGCTCCGCCTGGGGCAGTGATCGCGCTCGGTGACGGCGCGGTCGGTCCAGCCCTGGCGGTCCCGGGCGGCGGCTCAGGCGAGCCGGGCATTCCGCTGCTCGCGGGCCGGGGGCTGGTGAATGGCCAGCCGGCCGCCTATGTCTGCCGCGAATTCTCCTGCCTGATGCCGGTCACTACCCCCGAGCAGCTGCTTGCCTTGCTGCGACCGTGAGCGGCCCGGCCGGCCGATCACGGGAACCGCCGTCGCGCATGACCTTGAGCCCTTGTGCTGGCCGATCCGCCGCACGCTGCCGTACCGCGATCATGCGCCGCATGCCGGCAGACCACAGTTCGGCCCGCCGCCACTGCCCGGTCACCCCGGTGTCATCAACTGGCCGCTATCGGATGGGATAAGTAGACTCTGTTTCCGGGAATGCCGCAGTCGGCCTGGCGCACGCTTCCATGCGTGCGGCGAGCCGGGCATAATGCCGGTAACCGAGGAACGTCCGCCGAGCTGAAGGGACGCCAGATGCGCTGCTGGGCGCGTCGCCTGCTCCCGGTGTTCGCGTTTCTGCTCGTGCTCGGCTTGATCCTGACCGGGGAATTCGGGCAGCCCGGGTCGCCGCAGGCCCTGCGGCATCAGCACAGCGTGAACGGCGCGGCGCTGCCCGCTGGAACTGCGCGGGGTCCGCAGGCAGTGCGGGAAACCGGGATCAGCACAACGGTCGGGGCAATCCCTGGTGGCCCGGCCGGCCAGCAGCCAGCAGGTTCCTGGCCGGCTAGCACCTCGGCGGTCGCCGCTAAGCCGCTGCCCTATCCCGCGGGCTCGTCGTTCCCGACGCTGAACCGGCTGCTCCAGCCTGACCTGCTTGTGGTGGCCCCCGGGGTACTCCCGGCCAGCCTGCTCGCGAGCATCCGCAAACTCGGCGGCGTGGTCGCCGCGGTGCCCGTGGACGCCGGCCGGATCCGGGTGAATGGCGTCTTCGTGAACGTGCTGGGCGTGAGCCCGTCGGCGTTCCGGCCGTTCGCCGCACGGCCGACGGCGCGTTCGGCGACGCTGTGGCAGAACATCGCCGCCGGCGGCATGGCGATCTCGTACACGATGGGCAAGCAGGCCAAGCTCCAGCTGACCAAGCCGGTCCAGGTCACCGGGTCGCGGACGCTGACGCTGCCGGTGGCCGGGTTCGGCACGGTGGGCATCGGCGGTGTCGACGCGGTGGTCTCCGACCAGGTAGCCAGGCTGCTCGGGCTGCCGGCCGGAAACGCGATCGTGATCAGCGCTCCCCATGCTCGGCTGGCCGCGCTGATGACCAAGATCAAGGCGCGAGCGCCGGCTCAGGCCGCGGTAGCAGCGCTGGTGACCCAGATGACCGTCGGCAACACGACGGTCACGAGCGCCGCGGCCGGCAGCCTCGGGCTTACGGCCGGTCAGGGTCCTGGCCTGACCACTGCCGAACTGGTCAAGTTCCTGGCCGCGGCCAAGAGCAGGGTCGGCATGCCGTATGTCTGGGGCGGCGACGGCCCGAACCAGTTCGACTGCTCGGGGCTCGTGCAGTGGTCGCTGGCACAGGCTGGAGTCGTCATGCCGCGGGTGGCTGCCGATCAGGCGCGGACTGGCCCGCTGCTGCCGCTCAGCGCGATCCAGCCCGGGGACCTGCTCTTCTACCACACCGATCCGACGGCACCGAGCTACATCTCGCACGTGGCGATCTATCTCGGTGATGGCCAGATGCTTCAGGCGCCGGAGCCAGGCATGGATGTTCAGATAGTGGCGGCTGACTTTGGCGCCGGTTTCGCGGGCGCGATCCGGATCTACCCGAAGGTCGCCGCCGCCGTAGCCCGCAACCTGGCCGGCTAGCCGGCCGATCCGGTCGCGGGAGGCGTCGCACGGGTGCCTGTCCCGGCGGTCTGGCAGGTGCCACAGCGTGTGCCCGGCTTCCGGCCGCGCGGGCCCGCGCCTCAGGTCGGCCGCCAGACCGGAAGTCCGTCGGGTTCGCCGCCAGCCGTCTGGCCTGCCTGCCCGCTCTCTTGCCGTCCTGCCGGCCTGCCGGCCTTGGCGCGCTAGCCGGCCCCGGCCTTGGCGCCGCTGCCCGGCCGGCCTGCTGGTCTTGCCATCGCGCGCTAGCCGCCCGCCGGCCTTGGCGCCGCTCCCGGCCTGCCTGCTGGTCTTGGTCTTGGCGCCCGCTCGCTGGCCGGCCTGCCTGGCTTGCCGCTGAGGCCTTCGTGTGTAATCATAATTACATGAGTACAGACAATAAAGAGCAGGTCTCGGCGGCTGAGAAGCTTCGCGGGTGGTTCACCGGCCGCATACCAGGCGACTGGCTGGATGGCACCCTCGACGTCAGGATCGACCGGGAGGAGATCACCGTCATCGTGCCTATCCCGGCACCGCAGACGGCCGAAGGCGCGACCGACGCCGAGCGGTCGGCAGCCTCCGAGGGCCGGAGTCGCAGGTTCCGCGAAGAGACCAGGCAGCAGCGGATCGAGATCGCCCACGAGGCCGAGCACGCGTTCGGGCGCAAGGTGTCCTGGGGCGTGCTCTGCGACGGCAGCAAAGTGATGTTCACCACATTCTCCGTGCCGGTCATGACCAGGCTCCGGCAGGCGGAGCGACTGGTTCTTGACACGCTGGTGGACGCCGGCGTGGCCCGCAGTCGCAGTGACGCCCTGGCCTGGTGCGTACGGCTGGTCGGCGAGCACGAGGACTCCTGGCTGGCCGAGCTCAGGGAAGCGCTGCACAGGGTCGAGCAGGTCAGGGACTCCCGCGCGCAGTCCTGAGACCACAGCCAGCTAAGCGCGCCGGGATTTAGCCGGAGCTCTGCGGCCGCGGTGATCGCGGTGGCGGGGCTCCGGCTTCTGCCGCGTGCGGCCCCGCCCGTGCGGCACGTGTGACTTTCGCGAGACCCGCGCGGAAGGCCGGCCAGATGCCGGACCGCGGATCAGCCGCCGAAACCGCCGGGCTGGCGTCCGGCCCGTTCCACCAGGCATATTTGATCTCATCGTCTCGGGGTACACTCCCGAAATCCCGTCAGTCCGGGTCTGTTTGGGCTGCCCGGCCTGGTAAGACATGCGGCGGAGCGTTTAGCGCGAGCGCCAACGAGTGAGGAGCAGCCGTGGTGTATGAGGTGAGGGCCGCGTCGGTGGACTGGAATCCGAGCGCGGAGCGGCTCCGCGAGCTGACTGAGAAGATGCCCAACAGTAAGGTCACCGAGTTCGGCAACGTGGTGGTCAAGGCGCGAGTCGACTCGCGAAGCGCCCGCTCGACCTTCATCGTCGACGACTCCACGAACGCCACCAAGCAGACGATCACTCGCGAAGAGTATGACCGGATCGGCGCCGAGCAGGACGCGTACGTCTCCGGTCAGCACGTGGTCGTGGTCGATGGCTACATCGGATCGGATCCGGCGTTCCGCACCAGGGCGCGGCTGATCATGGAGGCGGCCAACGCGAACGTGGCCGGGATGCAGCAGCAGCTCTACTACCCGGCAGGCGAGGACTACGACCCGGCCACCTGGGCGCCTGACACGACCGTCGTCTACACGCCGGGCCTGTCGGCGCCCGGCTACCCCGACGATCGCGTGATCGCCGTCGACCTTCGCGACAACGTCAGCCGCGTGCTCAACTCGGACTACTTCGGTGAGTCCAAGAAGGGCGGCCTGCGGATGTGGAACAACATCGTCTACAACCGCGGCGGCCTGGCCCTGCACGCCGGCTGCAAGGTGATGCCCCGCGACGGCAACCCGACCGCGATCCTGATCGTCGGGCTGTCCGGGACCGGCAAGACCACGACGACCTTCACCACGCAGCTGGACAGCAAGCCCGCCCAGGACGACTTCGTCGCGCTGATGCCCGGCGGCCAGGTCTACACCACCGAGAACGGCTGCTTCGCCAAGACCTTCGGCCTCGATCCGCGATTCGAGCCAGCCATTTACCACGCGACGACCAAGCCGGACGCGTACCTGGAGAACGTCTCGGTCAGCTCGGACGGCAAGGTCGACTTCTTCGACACCTCGTACACCAAGAACGGCCGCACCACCTGGCCATTCGCCTACGTCGACCCGTGGCCTGGCAACGCCGTGCCGCTGGCCGAGTTCCTGCTGATCCTGAACAAGAACGAGAACATCGTGCCGGGAGTCGCCCGCCTGGACCGCGCTCAGGCGGCGGCCTATTTCATGCTCGGCGAGACGACGGGGACGTCGGCCGGCGGCAAGGACGAGGAGGGCAAGTTCCTGCGGGTGCCCGGCACCAACCCGTTCTTCCCGCGGAACATGGCCGACATGGGCAACCGGATGCTCGAGCTGCTCGACACCCATGAGCTGAAGGTCTACGTACTCAACACCGGCCGGGTCGGCGGCAAGGACGAGCAGACGTCGAAGAAGGTGACCATTCCGTACTCCTCGGCCATCGTGCAGGCCATCGTGGAAGACACGATCGAGTGGGTCACCGACCCTGACTTCGGCTATGAGGTCGCGGCTTCGCTGCCGGGAGTAGCCGACGTCGAGATCTTGCAGCCGCGACTGCTCTACCTGCGCGAGGGTCGCGAAGGGGAGTACGACGCGCTGGTTGCCAGGCTGAAGAAGGAGCGCAGGGAGTACCTCGCGTCATTCCCCGGCCTCGACGAGGCGATCGTCAAGTCCATCGGCTGACCATACCCGGTCCCGGCTTCCTGGCAGCCGCGGGCAGTAACCCGGCCGCCTGCCCGGCCTGCCCGGCCCGCCCGCACGGCGTGGGGGTGTCGGTTCCCGCCACGGCGATGTTAACGTTCCGTTATGGGGGAACTACGGTGTGTAGATGGGTCGCTGCTCTGCGTTGCCGCGATTCCGTGTCATGATCGGGCTGGGGAGCCCTACGAGATTACCCTCGAGCTTGTCAGGGACCGCAGGCATTTCGCCACCGTGGGCCAGCGGTGCGGTCATCAGCTGGCCGCGCTCGCGGCCCAGGTCGCGGCGGCTCGCGCCGATCCCGGGCAGGCGGCCGCCTGGCCTGATCCTGACGACAGGTTCCCCGATCCGGCCGGTACGCCCGTCCAGGACGGCCTGGCCGAGTTCCAGCCCGGCGACCGGGAGTACTTCGCGCTGAGGTCACGGAACCGCGGCGATCTGCCGGGAAGCGGGGAGGTGCGGTGCGTGCTCCGATCCCGTGCTGAGTGGCTCGACGATGGCCCCGACGACCTGCCAGGGGGCTGGCGGCTGAGCCGCCGCGCCGTCATTGAGGCCTGGGGTGCGGGCGGGACGGGAGTAAGAGCTGTGCTGACATCGGCCGAACTGGTCTCGTTTTTGGATACGGTTCTAAGGGAACCGGGCGGTGCCGTCGTGGCAAGCTCGTCTCGCGCAGGCGCCGCGACGGCCGCGGAGCCAGGACGACTCAGCTGGCCAGCCTGGCGGCAGCGAGGAAGGGTGCCGGATGGGACTGCGCGATCTTGTCTACCGGCTCTACGAGCGGCGACTAGAAGCATCGCTCTCGCGGTCGGAAGTGCCCCGGCACGTCGGGGTGATGTGCGACGGTAACCGCCGCTGGGCGCGCTCGGCCGGGTTGCTGGTCAGCAGCGGCCACCGCAAAGGCGCCGACAAGATCTTCGAGCTGCTCGAATGGTGCCGTCAGGCCGGGGTCGAGGTCGTCACGCTCTGGCTGCTCTCGACCGACAACCTGGTGGCCAGGCCGCAGGAGGAACTCGAACCGCTGCTGTCGATCATCGAGGCGACGGTCAGGCAGCTGGTCGCGCAGCGCTGGCGAGTGAAGCCGGTGGGCGCGCTCGACCTGCTGCCAGCGGAGACGGCCCAGGTGCTGAAGGACGCCGACGAGAGCACGGCCACCTATCCCGGGCTGCAGGTCAATGTGGCTGTCGGCTACGGCGGCCGGCGCGAGATCGCCGACGCGGTCCGCTCGCTGCTCCAGGAACAGGCGACCAAGGGAACCACGATCGAGGAGCTGGCCGAGATCCTCGACGTCGAGCACATCGCCGAGCACCTGTACACGGCCGGCCAGCCCGATCCTGACCTGGTGATCCGCACGTCGGGAGAACAGCGGCTCGGCGGATTCCTGCTCTGGCAGAGCGCGCACTCTGAGTTCTACTTCTGCGACGCCTACTGGCCCGCCTTCCGCAAGGTCGACTTCCTGCGGGCGCTGCGCTCCTACGCAGCGCGCAACCGCAGATTCGGTACGTTACCGCAGGTTAAGCGTTGAATTGCGGCTTAGTAACCTGACGGTGCTTTTGCCGACTCGCGTTCGCGGGTACCTTCGTTAGTGGTGGACGGCGCGGCGCCGTTCCCGGGAGGGCCCTCAGATCTCTGAGCTTCGCGCTTTGCGCGCAGGCGAGATGACAGAAGGGCCGGCACGGCCCTTTGAGGGCCGGCCCGGCCCATCCGACACGTCTGTGTCCTGTCTTGGCGCCGGGCTCGCCCTGGCGCCCAGGGGAGTCTGCGTGGTCAATTCTCAAGGTCGCCGTACGTATGTACTCGACACCAGCGTCCTGCTCGC
>DATNIU010000155.1:0-9850 GCA_035604275.1 Streptosporangiaceae bacterium
GGTCCGGCCGGTCAGGCATGGCAGCAACGCGGCCCCGGGCCGCTGGACGGGTACGGTCCGCCTGATCAGCAGTGGCAGGGGCGAGGGCCTGGGGTTCAGGGCGGGTACGGCCCCGGCGGCCAGCCGTGGCAGGGACGCGGCGCCGGGCCGCAGGACGGGCATGGACCTGGCGGCCCGGGCTGGCAGGGCCGTGGTCCCGGTCCGCAGCAGGGGGCCGGTCGGATGCCGCCCGATGGATACGGCCCCGGAGGTCAGGTGTGGCAAGGGCGAGGGGGCATGCCACAGGACCGTTACGCCGCCGGCGGGCAGGCATGGCAGGGACCGGGTCCCGGGCACAGGCAGCAATGGGCCGGTCCTGGACCGCAGGACGGGTACGCCCCCGGTGGCCAGGAATGGCAGCAGCACGATCCGCGGCCGCGGCAGGGGGATCAGCGAGAGCGACCGATGCACGGCGACCCGCGCGGCGGGCCGTCCGCTGACACCGGCTGGGCGACTCATGGCGACCCGGATCGCAGGCCACCGGGAGAGCAGCCGCGGCGGTCCCGGCCAGCGGCCCTGCCGGCCGCGCCGTCGGCCCCGCCGTCGTCCTCAGGCGTGTCAGCATCATCGGGGCCGCCGCCGCCCTCGGGTGCGCCCGGGTCTTCAGGCGCGCACGGGTCTTCAGGCGCGCACGGGTCTTCAGGCGCGCCCGGGTCTTCAGGCCCGCCGGGGGGTTCGGGTACGCCGGTGGCTTCAGGCGGGTCGGAGTTGCCGGGCACGCCGGGGGCTTCGGGTGCGCCGGAGTTCCCGGGCGCGTCGGCTCAGCCGACGGCGCAGACGGAGCGGGGCACGCCGCAGACGGGCGGTGGCATCCGGCCAGGCGCTCCCAGCTCGGTCCCGGGGTTCGCGGTTGGCGCCGCGAACCATCTCGCTGATCTTGCCCAGCCGGTGGGGATCCCGGCTGATGGCGGTGAAGCTGGCCCCGACGACGACACAGCACCGTTGCCGGTCATCCTGTCCGACCGGCCGCCGCCCGCGCAAGCACCGCCATCCAGCTCAAGCCCGGCTGGTGACCGGGTCCGCGGGCCTTTCGAGCCGGTCGAGCGTCCGGTCCAGCAGCCGGCCCCGCCACCGGCCGCGGCCCAGGCGCCGTCGCCATCTGCCGCGAAGATGAACCAGATCAAAGACCTCTACCTGACCGCCGAGGCGATCGGCGATGACGCCCTCGCCAGGCACTTTGAAGTGGTCAGCGAGCGCCAGAGACAGCTGATCAGGGAGTACTTCGATCAGGCGGTGGCCGGCCAGGCCGAAGGCAAGTCGTCCAGCTAGCTACGTGGCTAGCGACCGCTTCTGCGGTAGTCGCCGATCTCAGAAGTTCCAGGAGGCGGGCTGACCGCGGCCCAGGCCGAGGCCAGCTCCGACCTGACCTGCGCCGCGTCCGCTGGCGGAGTCCGCGGATCTGCGATCACGCTGGCCGACGCGCGCGCGAGCTGCTTAGCCTCGAAACTCGCCGTGGTATGGAACTGGACCTGAAATGGCACACCGTGTGATGGATCCAGCCAGAAGCTGACGACGCATTTGTGCTCGGCGCTGCCCCAGGCGTTCCTGCGTGCGTCCAGGCGGAGACCCTGAGCCCGGAGCTCGTCATGGACCAGCCAGATCCCGACCGAGTAGTGAGCGGCGTCGAAGACGAATGCATACGACAGCGCGCCTGGCACATGGCGGGACAGGTCCTCGGTGGGCGCACCGGGATGCCGCCTGATCAGGACGGTGAGCTCGGCCATGAACATGTCAGGGTCGATCAGGGCTGGCTGCTCTGAGTCCAGAGCCAGTCGGCCATGTTCCAGCTGCGCCTCGATCCTCTGCAGCGCAGCGGTCAGACCGCCATTGCCGTAGCTGCCGAACAGATTACGGCCCTCGGCGGCGCGCAGCCTGTCGTACATGTCGCGCGCGATCCTGACCTGATCTGGCGTCAGGCTCGCTGAACCCCAGTTCCATGAGCCATCGGCCTCGATCCGCGGGCCTCCGGGGCGCGCGGCGACCCCGCTGTCCCGGTTCGCGCGCGCGGCTACTCCGCTGTCCCGGCCGGGCGGGGGCGCACCGTGAGCGGCTGGGCCACGTTCCCCGTTCAGCCTTACGGTGACGTGATCGCGGTCGATCGCGACACCGATAACGCCCCGGCCGGTTACGCCAGGGATGGTGGCTGGGCTGGTGGTGGCTGGGCTGGTGGTGGCTGGGCTGGTGGTGGCTGCGCTGGCAGGGCGGCCGGCTGCGACCCGGACCGGATCGGGGCTCGCTTCGGCCGGGATCGCGCCGTGCCTGGCCACGCCGTGCCTGGCCGCGGCGTGGATGGTGTCCGGGCTGGCTACGGCTGCCAGGGCGTCGTGGCTGCTTGCGGCCGGGCTGGTGTCGTGCCCGGCTGAAGCATGGAGGGTGGCCCGGCTGGTCGCGGACGGGATGCTGTCCGGGCTGGTCGCGGCCAGCGCCGGGTCGTAGGTCGTTGCGGTCTCCGCGGCCTGGTAGCCGGGCGCGGCGGGAACGGTGTGGTCACCGGGAGCGGTCTCCGCGACTCGGGAGCTTGGCGCGGAGCGGACGGTGCCGTCACCGGGTGCGGCGACGCTGCCCTCGTTGGCCGGCCTGATTCCACGGTCGTGGCGGCCCGGCCAGATGAGCTCCGACGACATGGTCGGAGTGCTCCAGGCCGGAACGACGGTGGCAGCATCCGGTCCGGCACTGGTCGCGCTGGCTTCGCCGGCGGACGTCGCGCTGGCTTCGCCGGCGGACGCCAGCATGGCAGCTTCGCCGGCGAACCCTGGCCTGGCAGCTTCGCCCGGACGGTCTGGCCGCGGTGGGGCGAGCTCAAGGTGCTTCAGCCTGAGCGGTGGCTGCCTGCGTGTGCCGTCGTCGTGATAAGGCGATGACGGATGACCGCCCGGCAGGTGTTCCAGACGCTGCCGCAGGTCGGCGAGCGATCCGGGTTCCGGGCGCACCGCAGGCCCGTCGTGCCAGCGGCCGGCGGCGCCGGTGCCGGGATCCGACGCGCCGGGTTCGAATGCGCCGGGATCCGACGCGCTGGGTTCGGACGCGCTGGGTTCGGACGCGCTGGGTTCGGACGCGCCGGGTTCGGACGCGCCGGGTTCGGACGCGCCGGGTTCGGACGCGCCGGGCTCGCCGGGATCCGACGCGCCGGGATCGGACTCGCCGGGCTCGGACGCGCCGGGATCGAATGCGGCGGGTGCGGCCGTTGCGGGTGCGCCCATCGCGTGAGTGCCTGTCGCGGGCGCGGCCAGGGGAGGCTCAGCCGGGGGGCGGCCAGGTTCCTCGGGTAGCTCGAGCAGCGCTGACACGGGCTCCTGCGGTGGTTCAGCGAGTCGCACCGCATTCCGCGGATCGTCGGAAACCGGCGCCTCATCCCTGAGTCCGTGCGTGACGCGGTTAGCGCCTTCCCGCACCCTGGCATCGCCGCGCGCACCTGGGTCTCGCTCGTTCGCCACGTCAGTCGCGCGATGACTGCCCCGCCTCGGATTGCGCTCCGCGCCGTGGCCGTGGCCGTTGCCGTCGGCCCGCAGATGGTCCTGCGGAACGCGCTCGATCAGTCGCGACAGGTCCAGGGTGACGGCGTCGCGTGGGTCCTGCGGGTCCCAGCGGTCCAGATGCTCCCACCGGTCCTGCTGCCCTGACATGGTGCTTTCTCCCGCGCGTCGGCAATGTCGCCATCGTAGTCTCGGAACAGGACGCGCCGTGCTCGGATGGCCACGGCCGGTCAGGCCGGCGGACGGCTGATTCTGGCGGCGAACAGCTCGCGCAGGCTGACCACGCCGCAGACTACGCCGTCGTCCACGACCGGCAGGTGCCGGAAGCCGTTGAGCATCATCAGCTGGGCAGCGTCGTCGGCCGACGATGTCGGGCTCGCCGACTGGGGGTCGGGGGTCATCCACTCCGACACCGGGGAGCTGGCGAGATCCTTGCCGGAAGCGGCCGCCCGGAGAACGTCCCGCTCGGTGAGGATGCCGGCCAGGAAGGAACTCTGCATCACGACGGTCGAGCCCACCTTGGCGCGAACCATCCGAGCCGCGGCCTCGGCGACCGGGGCGTCAGGCGCGACCGTCACCACGTTCCGGTTCATCAGATCCGCAAGCGCCACCACGAAGCCTCCCAGCCGCTCGTTACCGCCGTCCGCTTGCCGGCGCCGTCAGCCGCTCTCGCCGAGCTCGTCAAGTTCAGGGTCCAGGTGGGGGCTGGCGGGCTGCGCGAGCTCCTCGGACAGCATCCGCCAGAGCGAGCCGGTCCAGCTGGACAGATCGGGCCACCGCTGCCAGAAGACCTGGAGCACGACCTGGTCGAAGTCGGCGTGTGCCTGCTCGGTGGTCACGGCATGGGTGATCTCCTCGAGGCCGTGAATCAGCCCGAGAAACCGTTCGGCTATCTCATCCATACGCATCTCCATGCCCCGCGGCCCGGCAGCGTGGCGGACTCGGCGTATAGCCGACGTTAGCTCAAGGTCGCGCAGAGGTCACGGCCTCAGTGCGAAGAATGTGGCATCGCCGGCATGGCGGGCATCACCTGGCCGTGCGCATCGCCGAGCCCGATCCTGCCGCCGGGTCCCGCCGCGGTGGCCGAGATCCGCACCTCGTCGCCGTCGGCCAGCCAGCTCCGGCTCGTGCCGTCAGGCAGTGCCAGCGGCCGGCTTCCTGACCAGGCAAGCTCGATCAGCGACCCGTACTGATCAGGCTGGTGTCCGCTGACCGTGCCAGACGCGAACAGATCGCCGGTGCGCAGTGACGCTCCGTTGACGGTCATGTGCGCCAGCATCTGAGCCGGGCTCCAGTGCATCGTCGAGTACGGCGGCCGGGAGACCAGGTGCCCGTTGATCCGGATCTCGAAGTCGATATCCAGGCCCCAGTCACCGGAGTCGGCCAGATAGCCCGCCAGCTGGGTGTCGAGCGACGGCGGCCGGAGCCGGGCGTGCTCAAGCGCGGCCAGCGGAACGATCCAGGGTGAGATCGTGGTGCCGAACGATTTGCCCAGGAACGGCCCGAGCGGCACCGACTCCCAGCCCTGGATGTCCCGCGCCGACCAGTCGTTTACCAGGCAGATGCCGAAGACATGCTGCGCGAACTGGCTGGCTGGCACCGGCTCGCCAAGCACGCTCGGAACGCCCACGACATAGCCGAGCTCAGCCTCGAAGTCGAGGCTGGCACACGGGCCGTAGATCGGCGCCGCCGCGCCGGCTGGCTTCGACTGGCCGCAGGGCCGCCGCACCGGAGTGCCGGAGACCACCACTGTCCCGGCCCGGCCGTGATAGCCGACTGGCAGGTGCCGCCAGTTCGGGGTGAGCGGCTCCGCGCCCGGCCGGAAGATCTTGCCAACGTTGGTCGCGTGCTGCTCGGAGGCGTAGAAGTCGACGTAGTCGGCAACGGTGAACGGCATGTGCATGGCCACATCGGCGGCCGGATGCAGCAGGTCCTCGATCGCGTCACGGTGCTGCTGATCGGAGAACCAGCTGGTGATCGCGGACCGGACCTGAGCCCAGGCGCCGTCGCCGGCGGCCAGGAACGCGTCGAGACTACCGGCGCTGAAATCGGCCGCACGTCCGGGCAGCAGCCGCCCGGCCGCTGTGGTGAGATCGAGGACCCGATCGCCGATCGCCACGCCGACCCGGCGTTGAGCCGGGTGCCGCGGGCTGCTGAACGAGCCGTATGGCAAGGCCGCAAGCCCGAACATGTGGTCGGCGGGAACCTCGAGCCAGTCGCAGGCGCGTGGAAAAGCCATCAAGACCTCCTAGCGTTAACAATTCTCAGGACTGACTGATCAGCTCTAGGGCGATCAGGTCTGCGAGCGGCTCATCGATGCTGCACGTGCCGAACGAGGCGAACAGGCCGCGGATGTCGGCCGTGGTGCCAGGATCGAGCGCCAGGATCTGCTGTGCGACCAGGGCGGGGTCACGATGCGCCAGGACACCCGCGATGTCGGCGGTGTCGGCTCCAGCGGCGGCCGAGCCGACCGCGAGCAGGACGTTAAGGAACCCATGATGCTCGAACCCGGTGTCGGCGGCCGTATGGCGGACGGCGTGGTGCAGCCCGGCCGTGCACTTGAACGGGACGTTCCGGTCGGCGACGGCCGCCAGCGCGGCGGCGAGTGTCGGCTCATCCGGGAACGCCGCCGCGCTCAGGCCGCCGGTCCGCAGCTTGGGCCGGTACCCGCGGCCGTCGATGATCGCGAGCACCTCGGCTGAGGTTGCCGGATCGGCGAGGACGCCGATCGGGATCTCGATGTAGCACGCGGCGCCGGCCAGCAGCGCGCCATCCAGTGCGGCGGCGACCTCGGCCGCGCTGTGTCCCTGGCCGCCGCTCCTGGCGGCCGGCACTTCGACGGCACGCAGCCGCAGCCGCGGGTCAGCCGCGACAGCGCCGGTCGCCGCGGCCACTGCCGCTGCTCCGTCGGCAACGACAAGCGCAAGATCAATCTCGGGCACGTTGGCGGCGGTCAGCACGGTCCGCAGCTCGTCGAGCCTGGCCGCCGGGCAGACGAACGGCCCGGTCAGACTGTGGTACCAGGCGCCCGAGTGGCGCACGTGCGCGGCGACGGCGGCACGCATCGGCAGCTCGGCAGGCGGGAACAGCGAGGCGTCATCGAACAGGCCGCGGAACAGGTCGCCGCTCGGGTGGGGCGGCAGGTGATCGGTGGTCATCCCGCTCATTGTGGCAGGCTCCAGCGAGACCGCGCAGCGGGCGCGGTCCCGACCATGAGACCGAGTTACCAGCGCTCGGCCGGACAGGGTACTCAGGGATCAAGGTTCGTGTCGATTTCTCGGTAAATAGACCTGAAAGAAAGGCTCGATCACGATTTGGCACCTGCGGTGAGGGTGGCCGCGCCTGAGCGGTGGCGGGTCTGGCGCGGCCGGGTCTCGGCGCTACGCCGGGGGAGGCGGCTCCGGCTGGCCGGACGCGGCCGGATCGGAGTCGGCTCCCGTGCCGGTGACCACGGTGGCGCCGGTGGGCCGGCGAAAGGGAGTGGTAGCGGCGGCCGGAGGCGGGCCGGAGCCGGGAAAGACGACGGGCGGGCCTGAGCCAGGTGCGGCGCCGGGGAAGGCCTGGGTCTGGCCGGGGCCGGATTCCGGGGTCCGAGCGGGAGCGGGGAAGGCCTGGCTGTGACTGGAACCGGGTTCCTGGGCGCGATCGGGAGCGGGGTAAGCCACGGTTTGACCGGTACCGGGGTAGTCCGGTGATGGTTCAGAGGCGGCGACCGATTGCTGGCCTGGGCTGCCGGCGGGGGATGGCCAGGAAGCGGGGGACTGCTGCCAGGAACCGGGGGACTGCTGCCAGGGATCGGGGGACTCCTGCCAGGGATCGGGGGACTGCTGCCAGGGGCCGGCGACCGGGGCCGGGGCTGAGCCAGGATCTGCTGCCGCTGATCCGGCGAGCGGGCTGACGGCGGCGGCCTTGATCGCCTCATCCAGTACCGATTCGCTGCGCAGCCTGGCCTCGTAGGCGTGCTTGCCGCCGCGCGCGCCGAACAGGCGCCTGTTCAGCACCAGATACACGACCAGGATGACGTTCAGCAGGAACAGCGCCAGCTTGGTCACGGTGAACTTGTCGTAGAGCTCGTAGATCTCGATGGGCAGGAACAGCGAGGTCGCGACCATGGCGAAGTACTCGCCCCAGCGCTGGGCCAGCCACAGGCCGATGCCCTCGATCAGCGAGACGACGGCCAGACCGCTGACCCCGGCGGCGATCAAGGTGAGCTTGGACTGGCTGATGTGCAGAATCCGGCGGATCAGGGTGATCACACCGGACTTGTCGGCATTGAAGCCGAGCTGATGGGCGATGGACCGCACGATCGGAAGCTCGCGGTTGAACGCCTGGGTAATGGTCAGCCTGGAGTGCGCGAACCGCCAGATCCCGTAGGCGAAAGCCCCGAACAAGAGGAACCGGAAGAAGCGCTCAATCGCGAACAGCCGCAGGATGATGTCGCTGCGGATCTCCTTGCCCCGCCGGATGACCGGCGCCTCGGACGCGGGACCGCTGGAATGTGGCTGCCCGCTGACATAGGTTCCGCATCGGAGGCAGCGCCACGCCTCGCCGGACGATGTCAGGGCGCGCATGTGCTCCCTGATGTGAGCCTCGTCAGGAGCGTAAGTAATGTGCCCAGCGCGGCCGCACCGGTACAGGCTCCAATCCATGTGTCGCAGCCTACGGCAGGCAACGCCGGATTCAAGTCCGTTGCGGTCGCTAGAGGCCGCTCGGCCGGTTTGCGAGCGTCCTGCCCTCTGGTGCGTGCCGTCCGCAGGATCCGGGTCCGGTCTGCTGGGGTGCGCGGTCCGCCGGATGCGCGTCGGGTACTCGTGCCGCCGCATGGTGGCTGGCTCATCGCGGTCGCCCCTACGCTGACTGGGTGGAATTCGGTGATGTGATCTCCAGGCGGCGAATGGTACGGGCGTTCACCGCCGAGCCAATTGACCCGGCCGTCGTTCGGCGACTGCTGACCGCGGCCAATCGTGCGCCGTCGGCCGGATTCAGCCAGGGGTACGCGCTGCTTGTGCTTGAGCAGCCCGACCAGCTGAGGCCATTCTGGGAGCTGCTCAGCTTCCAGAACGGGGACGACGACGGCTCTGGTCCAGCCTGGGACCCGGTGATCCGTGCGCCGCTCGTGATCGTGCCGCTGTCGTGCAAGGACATCTACCTCGACCGGTACGCCAGGGAGGACAAGGGCTGGACCGACCGGGACGAAGCGCGCTGGCCGGTGCCTTACTGGCACATCGACGCCGGCTTCATGGCGCTGCTGATGCTGCTCGCCGCGGTCGACGAGGGCCTGGGCGCGCTCTTCTTCGGTATCCCTCCCGTGCTGATCGGGTCGTTCCGTAATCTGTTTGGCGTACCTGAGCAGTACCTGCCGATCGGCGCGGTCGCCATCGGGCACCCCGATCCGGCAGCGGACCGGGGCGGCTCGTCTCGCGTGATCAAACGGCTCAGTCTCGATGAGCTAGTGCATCACGGCCGGTGGTGACGCGACCAATGGCGGACTGGAGCTGGGCCGGGCCGATGATCGACACCCGGCCGCTGTTCCCGGCCGAGCGGCGCCGGCTGCTTGGCGCGCTCGGAAGCCTCGATCATGCCGACTGGCAGCGGCCGACGGTATGTCCGGGCTGGAGCGTGCACGATATCGCCGGGCATCTGCTGCACGACTACCTCAGAGGGCTTTCCGGCGGCCGGGACGGCCACCCGGGTGTCTGGCTTCCGTGCGAGGATCTGCCCCGCGCGCTAGCCCAGGTAAACGAGCAGTTCGTGGCTCAAGCTCGCGGGCTCAGCCCGGCCGTGCTGATCGACCTGCTCGCGCACCTTGGCCCGCAGCTCGATGTCTACTGGGCGGGCCTGGATCTGGATGTCATCGGCAGCATCGACGTGTGGTGGGCCGCACCGGATGTCCCCGCGCCGGTCTGGCTCCATGTCGCCAGGGAGTACACCGAATGCTGGGTGCACCAGCAGCAGATCAGGGACGCGGTGGGCAGGCCGGGAGCGGACGAGCCCGAGCTGATGCACCCGGTGATCGACACGTTCCTCCGGGCGCTGCCGCGCACCTTGCGCGACGTTCAGGCCGCCCCGGGCACGGCACTGCGGATGGTGGTCGAGGGCGTCGCGGGCGGCACCTGGACGGTCAGTCGCGATGAGGCGGCCTGGTCCATGGGCGGGGACCCCGATCCGGAGCGGATCACGTCGCTCGAGATCGGCGCCGACACGGTCTGGCGGCTCGCCACCGGCGGCATCTCGGCCGAGGCGGCGCGGGCGGTGACGCGGCTGCACGGCGATGAGGCCCTCGGGCGTGCCGCGCTCGCGATCGTCGCCATCATCCGCTGACTACCGGCTCGACCGGC
>DATNIU010000156.1:0-10362 GCA_035604275.1 Streptosporangiaceae bacterium
TCAGGGCCACGAGAGCGAGCAGCGACAGCGACGCTCGCAGTCCGCCGATGCGGGCCTTGGTGTTCTCGTCGACGATCGCCTGCGCGGTCTTGGGAGGCAGGCCAGCCTGGTCGAGCTTGGCCCGCAGCTCCGCGTCGGAGATGAACGGGATACCTCCGGCCAGTTCCACCTGCGCCTTCGAGGCGAGATCCTTCGGCACCGCCGGGTTGTTCTGGACGCCGCTGAGGAACGACGTGGTCAGAGCCGAGATGAGCAGCGCGCCGGCCAGCGCCGTTCCGATGGACGCGCCGAGGTTCGTCACCGTGTTCTGGATCCCGCCGACATCACCGCTCTGGTCGTCCGGCACCGACGACACGGTCACGCTGCCGAGCTGCGAGGCCAGCGCGCCGACACCGAGGCCCGCCAGCATCATCGGCCAGGTCACGACCTCGGGCCCGGTGCCGACGTCGAGCAAGGCCACCATGATCACGATGCCGGCGAACAGCGCCAGGAAGCCAATCTGAACCACCCGGCGCGGTGACGCGTTCGGGAAGACCCTGGGCACGCCGGCGGCGGCCAGCAGCAGGGTTACGGACAGCGGCAGCAGCCGGACGCCGGTCGCGATCGCCGACAGCCCGAGCGCCACGGACAGGAACAGCGGCACGGTGAAGAACAGGCCAGCTTGCAGGAAGTACTGGAAAAAGAACGAGGTCAGCCCGCCGCGGAGGTTCCGGTTCCGCAGTATCGCCGGGTCGAGCAGCGCGCCGGCGCCGCGGGCGAGCCGGTGACTCTCCCACCACATGAAGATCCGCAGCACGACCCCGCCGGCCAGAATCAGCCAGATCACCGGCGAAAGCCCCAGCCAGGCGGGACCGTCGGCCTTCGGCCGGACGAAGCCCCACGTTCCAGAGCGCAGGATGCCGTAGACGACGAGCCCGAGGCCGAGCGCCGACAATGCCGTGCCGATCAGGTCGAGCCTGGCGCCCTCTTCGCGCGGACGGTCGGCCACCCGGCGGGTGAGCACCAGGATCACAAGCACGATGAGGACTTCGCCGGCGAACACCCACCGCCACGAGAGATAGGTGGTGCACAGGCCGCCGATCAGGGGCCCGGCGGCGACCGCGATCGCTCCGGCCGAGGCGACGAGCCCGTAGGCGCGCGGGCGCTGATCACGTGCGAAGTTCGAGGCGACCAGGGCGACGATCGCCGGCATGATCAGCGCGGCACCTGCCCCCTCAAGCACTGACCAGCCCAGCATCAGCACGCCGAGATTCCCCGCGAGCGCGGTGAGCAGCGACCCGCACCCGTAGATGACGCACCCGATGGCGAAGGCGCGCCTGCGGCCGAGGATCTGGCCGAGCTTGCCGCCCGTGATCATGAGCGAGGCCATCACCAGCGTGTAGCAGGTAATGGCCGTCTGGATCCCGGTCACGGTCGTGCCGACGTCCTTGGCGACGGTCGCGATCGACACATTCATGACCGAGCTGTCGAGCGTCATGAGGAACTGCGCCGAGGCGAGCGTCAGCAGGACGAGCCCGCGCGCCGCCGTCGCGTGCTCGCTGGTGCCGTCTGCCTCAGCCTGTCGACTCAGATCCATATGGCCAGCTCAATCAGCGTGGAGGACAACAAAGCCCACACCATCGCACGCTGCTGGGCTCGCTGCCATCACCCGCCCAAGGTGATCGCGGACCAGCCAGCGGAATCAGACTAGATTCATTCGTATTCTTGACTAGTTCCAGTGTTCTCGGTAGGTTCGAGCCTGTGACCGGCTCCCTCGACTCCCAGCAGCGGCTGAGAGAGGCCGGCCTGCGCGTGACGTCGCCCCGGATCGCCGTGCTGGAAGCACTCGACAACGTCGATGGCCATGTCACGGCCGAGCAGGTCAGGCAGGCGGTGCTGACCCGGCTTGGCAGCGTCTCGGTGCAGACGATCTACGACATCCTGGCCGCGCTGACTGCCGCCGGGCTTGTCCGCTGCCTGGAGACGCCGGGTCATCCGGCTCGATTCGAGACCCGGGTCGGCGACAACCACCACCATTTCATCTGCCGTAGCTGCGGCCGGACCATCGACATCGACTGCGCGGTGGGCGAGGCGCCGTGCCTGTCGCCGCAGGCGCTTCCCGCGGGCTTCGCCGCGGACGAGGCGGAAGTGACGTACTGGGGATCCTGTTCGGACTGCCGTATGCACGCATCCGGCGATTCGCGGCAGGGAAAGCAGACACAACGGACAGGGGGCTGACCCGAAGAATGAACTGCCTGAGCTGTGCCCGGACCGGTGCCGAGCGAACCGCGGTCGCATTGTGCCCGCACTGCAGCGCCGGCCTGTGCCTGGACCACGTTCGCCGCGCCGCCGATGCCGCCGCGCCCGGCGGCATGCTCGTCGCCTGCGGGCACCGTACCTGGGACTCCGCCTGGCAGCAGGCGTTCCAGGGGGCGTAGCGCGCGGAAGTTCAGCGCAACCAGATCACATCGTCACCAGCAAATCAAGACGGCCCCGTCAGCCACGGCGTAGTGGCGCGTGCGCGTGCGGGGTCGAGAAGCGGAGGAACCATGGCCAACGCACGACCAGCCGGCTCGACAACGGGCACCGGCGCTCCAGCGGCAAGCGATCGCAACTCTCTCACTCTCGGCGCCGATGGCCCGATCCTGCTGCACGACACGCATTTCATCGAGCAGATGGCCCACTTCAACCGCGAGCGCGTGCCGGAGCGCAACGTGCACGCGAAGGGCACCGGCGCCTTCGGCCTGTTCGTCACCAGCGAGGACGTCTCGCGGTACACCAAGGCAGCGGTGTTCGCACCTGGCGAGCGGACCGACATGCTGGCCCGGTTCTCGACCGTGGCGGGCGAGCAGGGCAGCCCTGACACCTGGCGCGACCCGCGAGGTTTCGCGCTGAAGTTCTATACGAGGCGGGGCAACTACGATCTCGTCGGCAACAACACGCCGGTGTTCTTCATCCGCGACACCATGAAGTTCCCGCACTTCATCCGCTCTCAGAAGAGGCGCGGCGGAAGCGGCCTGCGCGACAACGACATGCAGTGGGACTTCTGGACGCTCAATCCGGAGTCCGCCCACCAGGTCACCTGGCTGATGGGAGACCGCGGCATCCCGGCGACGCTAAGGCATATGAACGGCTACGGCTCGCACACCTACATGTGGATCAACGAGGCCGGCGAGAAGTTCTGGGTCAAGTACCACTTCAAGTCGGACCAGGGCGTCAAGTGCCTCACTCAGGAGTCCGCCAACCGGATCGCCGGCGAGGACGCGGACTTCCACCGCCGCGATCTGCACGAGGCGATCGCGCGCGGCGAGCATCCGTCCTGGACGCTGAACGTGCAGGTGATGCCGTACGAGGACGCGAAGACCTACCGGCTCAACCCGTTCGACTTGACCAAGGTCTGGCCGCACGGCGACTACCCGCTGATCAAGGTCGGCACCATGACCCTGAACCGGAACCCGGCGAACTTCTTCGCCGAGGTCGAGCAGGCAGCGTTCGAGCCGAGCGCGATCGTCCCCGGCATCGGGTTCAGCCCGGACAAGATGCTGCTCGGCCGGACATTCGCCTACGCCGACACGCACCGCTACCGGATCGGGCCGAACTACCTCCAGCTTCCGGTGAACCGCCACCGCGTCGAGGGCGCGTACACCTATCAGTTCGACGGCCCGATGGCCTATGACCACGCTGGTGACCGAGCGAAGTACGCTCCGAACTCCTACGACCCGTACAGCGACGAGACGGGTCCGGTGCAGGAGGGGTGGGCTGTCGACGGCGAGATGATGCGGGCCGCCTACACCCTGCGCCGGGACGACGACGACTTCCGGCAGGCCGGGACGATGGTCCGCGAGGTCTTCGACGATGCCGCGCGCGACCGGTTCGTCGGCAACGTCGCCGGTCACGTCCTCGACGGGGTCAAGGACGAGACGCTGCCTCGGGTCTTTGAGTACTGGAAGAACGTCGACGCCGAGATCGGCAAGCGGATCGAGGAGGCCGTGCGGGCCGGCCAGGCCCGCCCGGGCGCCCCGCACCACACGGCCGCCGAGGGTGTCGTCGACTCACCCTCGGACGTCTAACCGGCGTCACCACAGCCCGCGGTCTGGTCGTCGAGCACTGAGGCAGGAGCTCGTGCGACGTGCGGGACAGGCCGCTGATCGCTCGGCCGGGTCAGCGGTCTGTCCTGCCCGGCCGTGCGGAACCTGAACCCGGCCGGAAGCACCGGGGCGGCCAGGTCAGCCAGGTCCCGAACGTTCACCCGCACCCAGGGTCCCGCCGCCGGCTCCGTCTCGTACCGGTAGCCATGACTGGCCAGCCGGGACGCTGCCTGGCGAGGCGTCCGCTTCTGGCACGGCACCTCCGGTGTTAGCGAGCGGGCGGAACTGACCATGGCCGCTTCTGCCGGCAGGGTACGTTCGCCGGTGAGCGCCAGGCGAGCGAATTACCTGGCCGCTTGAATAGCGGCCGAGTCCGGTCCAGCATGTGTTGGTGTCATCGATGGCGCTCCGGAGTCTTGGCGGAGAGGCGGCCCATGGAGAATCAGGAACTTCGGCAGCGGTTCGCGGAGCTGACCACCGCTCATCTGGCGGACGCGTGCATTCGCGCGCGGATCCCCGTGCGGTGCGCGCCCGCGCTCATGCATGCCGTCACGCCTGGCAGCCGTCTGGCGGGTCGGGTATCTCCGGCCCGGCATGTCGGCAGCGTCGACGTCTTCCTGGAAGCGTTCGAGAGCGCTGCCCACGGCGATGTGCTGGTGGTCGATAACGGCGGCCGAGGAGATGAGAGCTGCGTGGGCGACCTGGTGGCGCTCGAGGCCCAGGCCGCCGGACTCGGGGGAATCGTGATCTGGGGGCTGCATCGCGATACCGCCGAGATCCGGGCAGTCGGGCTGCCGGTCTTCAGCCTCGGAGCGATCTCAACCGGCCCGCAGCGCCTTGACGGCCGGCCACGGGACGCGCTGGAACGCGCCACCGTCGGAGACTGGACGGTGGATCGCGCGGACGTGGTCCTGGGCGACGACGACGGGGTGCTCTTCGTGCCAGCCGGCCGCGCGGATGACCTCTTCACCCTCGCGGAGCTGATCCGCGACACCGAGTTGCGCCAGGCCGAACGGATCCGCGCGGGTGTCTCGCTGCGCGGCCAGGTGCAGTTCGACCGCTATCTCGCTCGCCGCCAGCAGACGCCTTCGCTGAGTTTCCGCGATCATCTGCGGGCCGTCAGCGGAGCCATCGAGGAGTAGGCGCGCCCGCGGCCCGCTAGCCGTGCAGGTGGCGGACGTGCCGCTGATGCTCGTCGGTCAGCCAGTCCAGACTCAGCCGCGGATCGCCCGGATCGCGACCGTGCTCAAGCGCATCCAGGTACGCGATATCGGCCGCGACCCGGCGCCGGAACTCGGCGCCGTCACCGGCGTTCCCGTGTCCTGGTATCAGCAGCCGCACCGGCAGCGCGGCCAGCAGGTCCAGGCCGGCCCGATAGTCGCCGACCGGATCGGGCTGGTCCAGGTCAAGCAGCGGGATCTCGATGTCCGAGCACATGTCGCCGGCTACGAGAGTCCCGCTGTCCGGCAGGAACACGGCGCTGTGACCCGGCGCGTGCCCGTCGTGCGTCAGGATCAGTGCCTCGGGTCCGTCCCAGGGCAGGCTGGCTGAGCCGGGGACGAGCGGCGTCAGCCGCCCGAAGAGATCAAGATCATGTCCCGGCGCCGACCGCTCGACATCGTCGATCAGGCCAGCTCTTTCCCGTCTGGCCGTCTCGACCGCTCTCGGAGCGGCGTATCTCGGCGCATTCCCGAGCTCGCGGCACCACATGATGTGATCCCAGTGCGGGTGGGTAGCGAAGCCGGCCCGTGGCCGCAGGCCAGCCTCGGCCAGGTCTTCGGCGAGCAGCCGCAGGTCAGGCACGGTCACAGCGGGATCGATCACCAGGCATCCGCCGTCGCGGGCAGTGATCACGGTGCTCGTCGTGACGTATCTGGCGCTGGTAGCGACGAGCACTCCGGTCGCGACCTCGGTCAGCCGGTGCATCAGGCCTTCCTATCACTCCTGACTGCGCGGCGAGGCGCCCGTGCCCGGCTCGGGCGCCGCGTCTTCATCCAGCACGGGTGATGCCCGCCGGTCCGCCGCCGATCAGAATCCGACGATGCTTCAGGTGCAGGTGGTGAGCCCGCCGGATCTCACAGAGCGGCTGACCGGGCTCCTGGCCGCTGACCCGGGCGTGCTCAATCTGGTGGTCCTGCCAGGTACGGCACGAAATCCGTCCGGTGACGCCGTCCAGTTCGATCTGCGGGCAGGCTCGGCGAACAAGATCCTGCGGCGACTGCGCGATCTCGGTCTCGATGCACGCGCACCGCTGGTCCTTCAGGTCGTGGACGCCGCGATCGGCGGACCGGAGTCCCGCGGCGGTTCCGGCGGACCGGAGTCTCGCGGCGGTTCCGGCGGGTCGCGATTCGGCGAGGTCGCCCCGGTCTGGGAGCTGGTCGGTGCCCGGATCCGCGAGGATGCGGCGTTCGCTCCTAGCTTCTTCATCCTGCTGGTGATCGCGGGCCTGATCGGCGCCGTCGGAATCCTCACAAACTCCCAGATCCTGATCGTGGCGGCGATGGTGGTCGGGCCGGAGTACAGCGCGATCATCTCGGTCGCATTCGGCATCGAGCAGCGGGACTGGCGCCGGGTCCGGCGCGGTCTGCTGGCCCTGCTCGGGGGGTTCGCCGGTGTTGTCGTGGCGGCGCTGATCTTCGCGCTCGGCATCCATCGGCTTGGTCAGGTCCCGGCCCCGTTCCTGGTGGGCGTGCGACCGGTCTCTGACATGATCAACTCCCCCGATCTCTTCTCGGTCATCGTCGCCGCGCTCGCCGGACTCGCCGGCGTGGTCTCGCTGACGGAGTCCAAGGCGAACGCGATGATCGGCGTGTTCATCTCGGTCACGACCATTCCGGCGGCCTCCGCGATCGGGGTGTCGGCGGCGTTCGGCAGCTGGCATGAGGCGGGGGGCGCGGCCGTTCA
Source organism: Streptosporangiaceae bacterium (assembly GCA_035604275.1). Classification (GTDB taxonomy): domain Bacteria; phylum Actinomycetota; class Actinomycetes; order Streptosporangiales; family Streptosporangiaceae; genus Chersky-822. The sequence goes on from DATNIU010000156.1 coordinate 6,972, forward strand.
GCTGATGCTCAACGTGGTGCTGCTTGTCCTGATCGGAGCAATGGCGATGCGCGCACAGAGGCGGCTCTGGCGCGACCGGACCGCCAGAAGCGAATCCCGGTCTCCGGGCATCTAGCGCCATCCGGCTGTCCGCATCGCTGCCAGGCCTGTCGTGAGGTAACGGCTGGCCGCACGAGACCGGGAGCCTGGCCGAGCACCGGACTGGTATCCGCAGCATCCCTGGCACAGGCGACGCGGCTTTGTCGGCCCCGGCGATCTGGTGCATCTGCCAGTAGAACGAGACCGGGAGCCGGGCCGAGCACCGGACTGATATCCCCAGCGTCATATCCCCAGCGTCATATCCCCAGCGTCATATCCCCAGCGTCATATCCGCAGCGTCCCTGGCGCAGGCGATGCGGCTCTCTCAGGCGACGGCGATCTGGTGCATCTGCCAGTAGCGGCCCGCCAGGGCGAGCAGCTGGTCGTGCCTGCCTCGCTCGATCACCTTGCCGCGGTCGAGCACGATGATCTCGTCGACCTGGTCGAGGCCGTCGAGATCATGGGTGATCAGAAGGGTGGACCGACCGGCGGTGGCGGCGAGCAGGTCGGCGGTCAGGAGCCGGCGGGTATCGGCGTCAAGATGCGCGGTCGGCTCGTCAAGGATCAGCACGGCCGGATCGGCGAGCAGCGCTCTGGCGAGGGCGATGCGCTGACGCTGACCGCCGGACAGGGCAGCCCCGAGCGCTCCGACCGGGGTCAGCCAGCCTCCGGGCAGGCTGGCGATCCAGTCGAGCAGGCCAACCCGTGCCGCCGCGGCCGCGAGGTCGTCATCGCCGGCGTCAGGCCGGGCGATCCTGAGGTTCTCCCCGATGGTGGCGTCGAAAAGATGCGGATCCTGCGGGTAACCGCCGATGACCGTGCGGACGTCGTCGGAGCTGTAGCTGGCCAGGTCATGCCCGCCCAGCGTCGCCGAGCCGCCATCGATGTCGCGGAAGCGGAGCAGGACCGCCGCGACGGTCGACTTTCCGGCCCCGGTAGGACCCACCAGAGCTACCCGCCGACCGGGAGGCAGGTCGAGGCTGACTCCGTCGAGCGCCAGCGGGCCGCCCGGCCGATAGCGCACCCGCACATCACGGAGGCGGACAGTGAACGGACCGTCGGCTTGAGCCGGCGCCGGTGCCCTGGCTGGCTGAGCCGGGGTCGTGGAGCCGTCATCGGACTGGCTCTGGGCGGTCGCGGGATCTGGTGCGGAGGTCATGCCTAGCAGCGCCGGGGAGCCGGAGGCACGGGCTGGCCGCGCGGGGGAGCCGGAGGCACGGGGTGGCCGGGCCGGGGAGCCGGGGGCACGGGCTGGCCGGCTACATCCGGTTAGGGCGGCAGGCTGAACCGAGGTGGTGGGCGCGCGCTCTGGCTGGTTATTCGCTAGGGCGTTCGGAGCCGGTGCCACGGCTGGGTGGCTTCGTCCGTCTGGCAGCGGTCGCGGGCTCCGGGGCTCGGCCACCGGGGCAGGACTGTCGGTGACCTCCGCGATCCGGACGGCGGCCGACCGCGCGTAGGCAAGCTGGACCGCCGCGGCTGGCAGCGCGATGACCGCCTCGAACGCCGCCAGGGCGGTGAGCGTCAGCACGGCGAGCGGCACCCGGGTCAGCGTTCCCGACCCGACCGCGGCGACGCCGAGGACCAGCACTCCCCACATGGTCAGCCCGGCGACCAGAGCGGCCAGTCCGGCGCTCAGGCCGGAGGCGGCAGATGAGCGGCGGGCGAGCGTGGTCAGTTGCCGGCCGGCCTCCTCGGCGCGGCCGACGGCGAGCTCGGCCGCGCCGAAGGCGTGTAGGTCGGCGGCCCCGGCCAGCAGGTCAGACACCGCCGCGCTGAGCTGGCCGCGAACCGGCGCGGTCTGGCGCGCCGCGACCCTGGCCGCCCAGAGCCCGACCAGCGGCACGACGATCCCGCCGGTGAGCAGCCCGGCAGCGAGCAGGGCACCAGCCGGGAAGAGCAGCACCAGGCAGGCGAGCACCGCGCCGCCGCCGACAAGAGCGGCGGCCAGCGGCGGAGTGATGCCGCGCACGAACAGATCCTGGGTGGAGTCGACGTCGCTCACCAGCCGGGCGAGCAGATCACCGGACCGGAACGCGGGCAGACCGGCTGGAGCCAGGATTTCGAGTCGCCGCCAGATGGCGACCCGTACCTGCGCCAGCACCCGGAACGCGACGTCGTGTGTCGCGAGCCGCTCCGCGTAGCGGAACCCGCCGCGTCCGACGCTGAGCGCGCGGACCGCGACCACGGCGACCGACAGCGCGGTGATGTCCGGGTGCTGCGAGGCGCGGGCCAGCAGGAAGCCGGAGACGGCGAGCAGCGCGACGCCGCATCCGGTGGCCAGAGCGCCTGCCGCGACCGCGACAAGCAGCCTGCTGCGAAGCGGCCGGGCCAGCCGGGCCAGCCGCAGCAGCGAGTCCGTTCCGGCCCGGTCGACTCCGGCGGCCCGGCCGGCATCGCTGACCTGGCTGGTACCGGCTACCTGGCTGGTACCGGCTACCTGGCTGGTACCGGCTGCCGGGCTGCCACTGGCTGCCGGTCTGGCGCGGGCTGCCAGGGCAGCGTCGGCGCCGGAAGCCACGTCGGCAGCCCGTTCCGGCGTGGCCGCCGCCGCCGCGCGCGGACCGCTGGCCGGGTTCACTGTCACGATCGAGCGACCACGTCAGGATGCCTGGCCAGGTCGGGCAGCACGGCCGGGCCGAGCGGCGTGGCCGGGCCTGGTAGCACCCCGGCCGCGGCGGACCCGGCTGCGGTGTCCCCGGCCGCGGCGGCCCTGGCGGTGGCCTGCGGTGCGGCGGCCTGCGGTGCGGCGGACCCGGCTGCGGTGTCCCTGGCCGCGGCGGCCCTGGCGGTGGCCTGCGGTACGGTGGCCTGCGGCATGGCGGTCAGCTCGGTGATCGCGCCTTCTCTGACGGCGAGAGTCCGGCCGGAGCAACTCGCTGTGCGGTCGCGGTGGGTGACGAGGATGACAGTCCGGTCGGCGGCCAGGCCGTCGATCGCCGCATCGACCTCGGCGGCGCTGACCGGATCCAGATGCGCGGTCGGCTCATCGAGCAGGACCAGCGGCGCGTCCCGCAGGAACAGGCGGGCCAGCGCGATCTTCTGCCGCTGCCCCGCCGAGAGCCGCAGCGCCCGCTCGTCCAGCTGGGTGTCGTAGCCCTCGGGCAGGGCCTCGATGAACCCGGCCGCGCCGGCCCGGGCAGCGGCCCGCTCGATCTCCGCGCGCGACGCCCGCGATCTCCCGAGCGCGATGTTCTCGGCTACCGACCAGGGGAACAGCCACGGATGCTGCGGCAGCCAGCCGATCTGGGCACGCCACAGATCGGCGGGCACGGCGGCTAGGTCGATGCCAGCGGCTAGGTCGATGCCAGCGGCT
>DATNIU010000157.1:0-2066 GCA_035604275.1 Streptosporangiaceae bacterium
CCACAGGCCGAGCACGATCAGCAGCGGGATCCACCAGGTGCCGAACGACCAGAGGACGAAGGAGAATCCCGTCACGAATCCGGCGGTCGCCTCGCGGACCGGCAGGCCGGCCGGGAGCATCAGGATCTGGGCACCTGCCCGAACGGTGATCGCCGTCGCGCCCATCAGTATCCAGTAGGGCGGCCCAAGCGCCGCTGGGGTCATCGGCAAGGTGAGCCAGCGCAGCAGGATCAGCGTCACGAGCGCGAGGTAGAGTACGAGCCCGACGCCCCACAATCCGACCGCAGCCGGAGCCAGCAGCCCGGCCTGCGAGGGCCAGGCCGGCACGAGCGCCGACGCCACGATGGCGAGGGACTGCGTGCCGACCACCCACAGGAGCCAGGTGCCATTGACGCCTCCGAGCACCGAGTCTCGCTCGCGGGTGAGCAGGAGGCTGGCCGGCAGGGCGTAGGTCAGGCCGAGCCAGACCGCCGCCGCCAGCGCTGCGAGCACCGCGGTGACCATCGGATGGCCGGCGCTCTGCCATCGCGCTCCGAGCACGTTGATGCCTGCCACGACGGTGAAGAACCCGAAGGTACGCTCCGGCGCCCGGATGTCGGCTACGACGCCGGGCCGGTAGCGCCAGAGCCGGACGACGAGCATGCCCGCCAGCAGGACGAGGCCCGCGGTCGCTGCGACCAGCAGGGTGCGCGACACCCACGCAGGCCCGAGGGCGTAGGTGCCTGCCGAGACGATGCCAGTCGCCATCACGAAGGCGAAGCAGGCCGGAGGGAGATCCCGGACTGCCCTCGACGCTCGCCCGGCAGGTGGTGCCGCTACCGCTGTGACATCCGTGCCGACCATGTGATCGTCACCCGCCTCTGCCGTCACTCAGTTATTACTCAGGTAACTTGTTTTTACTCTTTCTGCAAGTAATAATGCAACCATGCCAGCGCAGCGCGGACCCGCGATCGCTGTTTCCTCCTCAGCGGGCACGGGTTCGCGCCGATGGGCCTGACGGCGGTGGCGACCGCGCCGGCCGGGGATCCGGCCACCTATCGGGTTCTCGGCGGGCACAGCCGCCAGGCTCTGCTGGCCGCGGTGCTGCGTGCCGGACGGCCGATGGATGCCGGCGAGGCCGCCGCGGCCGTGGGCCTGCACCGCAATACCGCGCGGGTGCAGATGGACGTCCTCTGCTCGGTCGGCCTGCTGAGGCGGCGCCCGGAGGAGCGCAGCATCCGTGGCCGGCCGCGGGTCCTGTACGAGGCCACGGCCGCTGCCCCTGAGGTGCTCGGCGCCGCCCGGTCCAGAGCGGGCGAGGCCAGCTACCGCGAGCTCGCCTGGCTGCTCGCGCGGCAGCTTGCCGAGCTGGCTGACGTGCCTGACGAGGCGATCCGGGCAGGCCGCCGCTGGGCGGCCACTCTCGACGAGCAGCCGCTGCCGGCCAGGCGTCTCTCGGCCGGCCAGGCTGCCGCCGTGGTGACCGACGTGCTCGGCCGCCTCGGCTTCGACCCCGAGCCCGACCTGGACGGTGACCGGATCCTGCTGCACCGCTGCCCGTTCGCCGAGGTCGCGCGGGAGAACCGGGCGGTAGTCTGCGGCATCCACCTCGGCATGCTCAAAGCCACGGCTGAACGCCTCGACGCGCCGCTCCGCGTCGTCGGCCTTGATCCCTTCGTGGTCGCCGAGCCGAGCCTGTGCATCGTGCGCCTGGCGACTCCGGGCGCCGCCAGAAAGCGCAGTCGCCCACCGAAGGAGACATCGTGAACGGCAGCACGCGCCGCGGCACTGACGGCGACCTGGTCAGCGCGATCCTGCGGGCCAGGCGGCTCCTTGAGCCGGACCGGGTCGGGGCGGATCTGCGGACGATCACCTACGCCGGAGGCCGCGACGCTGATGTGTTCTACCGTGACCGATGGTCGCACGACCGGATCGTGCGCTCCACCCACGGCGTCAACTGCACGGGCTCGTGCTCGTGGAAGGTCTACGTCAAGGACGGGATCATCACCTGGGAGACCCAGGAGACCGACTATCCGTCCGTCGGCCCGAATTCACCGGAGTACGAGCCTCGCGGGTGTCCGCGCGGC
>DATNIU010000158.1:0-6770 GCA_035604275.1 Streptosporangiaceae bacterium
CCGCTACGCCCCCAGGCGCTGACCTGGGTAATACGCGAAAACCGCCCCAGCACCCCAGCTGACCAGCAGAAACGGCCAGCTCACCCCATGATCGTCGGAAACTCGGGCTAGGCCGAAGCGAACCCGCGCCGGTCCGTCACCGCCTAGGCCGAAGCGAACCCGCGCGGGGTCCGTGACCCGCCTGAGCCGAAGCGAACCCGCCTCAGACCCGTCACCCGAGCCAGAGCGAACCCGCGCCAAGTCCTCACCTGCATGAGCCGGCGCGAGCCGACGCCGGGCCGCCGGCCACCCGGCCCCGGCCGAGCCGACGCGGTACCGTGCTGACGTGGGCACCTGCCTGGCCTAAGCTGTGCCGAAGGCGCGCCAGGCACTAGCACGGATTGAGCAGGAACGAGCCTGCCTGCGAAATCGCGCTGATCGTCCGGTTGTCCGCAATCGACGCGAACCGGACCGCGCCGGTAGGGCACGATATCCCTATGACCGACAACCTGATGGCGACGACGGAAGAAGCAGCGGGGATGGAAGCCGAGGCAGCCGGAACTGGAGCGGCGACCACGGTCACGGCGAGTGAGCAAGCGCTGCCCCAGGTACCATATGGCGCCTGGCCGTCCCCTATCACGGCTGCTCAGGTGGCACGCGGCCGGGCACGGCTGACCTTTCCGACGGTTATCGGCGCAAGCACATGGTGGCAGGAAGACCAGCCGAATGCTGGCGGCCGGGCCACGATCATGCACTGCGGCGCGGATGGCGTGCCGACCGCGCTCCTGCCGCCGCCGTGGAACCCGCGCACCCGGGTGCACGAGTACGGCGGGCTCTCCTACCTGGTGGTCCCGCCCACCGGGGCGACGGCCGGCGACAGTGCCGCCGGCCAGGCGGCCGGGCTTCCGATTGTCTTCGCCAACTGGGCTGATCAGCGTCTCTACCTAGCCGGTCCCGGAGTGCCCGAAGGCACGTCGCAGCCGGTGCCGCTAACCCCGGATCCGACCCAGCCGGGCAGTGCCGCAGACCCGCGCCCGGACGGCTCTCCGGCCAGCGCCAGCCGGATCGGCCCGGATGCCGCGCTTGAGGCGTGCGCTTTGCGTTATGCCGATTTCGTGCTTTCGCCGGATCGGCAGGAGATCTGGTGCGTACGGGAACGTCACGAGGGCGAGAAGGTTTCCCGTGCCATCGTGGCAGTCCCGCTCGATGGGTCCGCGGCAACTAACCCAGGCGCCGTCCGGGTACTGGTCAGCGGATTCGATTTCTTCGCGTTCCCGACGCCGTCCCCCGATGGCCAGTGGCTTGCCTGGATCTGCTGGAACCACCCGCATATGCCATGGGACGGCACCGAGCTGCGGGTCGCCCCGGTACAGGACCGGGTGCCTGGTAAGGGCCGCCTCATCAAAGGCAGCAACCGCGAGTCGGTTCTGGCTCCGGTATGGCGCGACAACGGCAGCCTGTATGTCGCCACTGACTGGACCGGATGGTGGAACATCTACCAGATCGGCATGCACGGCGAGCCACCGCAGGCGCTCTATCCGGCTGACGAGGAATTCGCCGACCCGCTCTGGCTGCTCGGTGCCCGGCCGTTCGCCATGCTCGCGGACGGCAGGCTCGCGGTCCGGCACGGACGGGGCGGCGCGCGGCTCGGCGTGCTCGACCCGGAAACGTCGGAGCTGGTTGACCTGGACCTGCCGGTCAGCGAATTCGCCGAGGCCGTGTCGGCGGACGGCACCACCATCGCCGGGGTCGCCGGCAGTCCGACTATTCCGCTGTCAGTGGTCCGGATCGATGCGCAGACCGGCCAGTGCCAGACGCTGCGGGTCGAGATCGAGGAACTGCCGGACCTCAGGTACCTGCCAGTCCCCCGGCATGTCGAGCTTGAGGGCCCGTACGGGCGGATCGTGCACGCGCTGGTCTACCCTCCGACCAACCCGGAGGTAACGGCGCCGCCAGGAGAGCGACCGCCCTACATCGTGTGGGTGCACGGCGGCCCGACCTCGCATGTCACCGCGAGGCTCAGCCTGGAGAAGGCCTATTTCACCAGCCGCGGCATCGGGATCATCGATGTCAATTACGGCGGGTCGACTGGCTATGGCCGGCTCTACCGGAACCGGCTGAACCGGGAATGGGGCGTCGTCGATGTGGCCGACGCGAAGGAGGCTGCCAGGTCCCTGGCGAAGGCCGGTGAGGCCGATGGCGCCCGGCTCGGTGTCCGCGGCGGATCGGCGGGCGGCTGGACGGCGCTGGCCTCCGTGACCACGGGCGCGGTCACCGACCCGGTATTCAGCGCGGCGGTGTCCTACTTCGGCGTCGCCGACCTGCGCGACTTCGCCAGGCATACGCACGATTTCGAGTCACGCTACCTGGACGGCCTGATCGGCCCGCTGCCAGGATTCGACACCGTCTACATCGAGCGCGCACCGTTCGGGCACGTGAACTCCAATACCTGCCCGGTGCTGCTGCTCCAGGGCGTCGACGATCCCGTCGTTCCGCGGCAGCAATCCGAGAGCATCGCGGCCGACCTGGCGGCACATGGCATCAAGCACGCGTACATCGCCTTCGAAGGTGAATCGCACGGCTTCCGCAAGGCGGACACGATGATCGCCGCGCTGGAGGCCGAGCTGTCGTTCTATGGCCAGGTCATGGGGTTTACCCCGCTAAGCATCCCGCAGCTGAAGCTCACCGGTAAGTAGGCCGCGCACCGAGCTGCCGGGCGGGCGGCCCGGCGGCCCGGCGGCCGGTCACCGGGCGTACTCGGTCGCGCGCGACTCCCTGATCACGGTCACCCGAATCTGGCCCGGATAGGTCAGCTCGTCCTGCACCTGCCTGGCCACGTCCCGGGCGATCACCTGCGCGCCGATGTCGTCCACGTCGCCCGGCTTGACCATCACCCGGATCTCGCGGCCTGCCTGCATCGCGTAGACCTTCTCGACACCGGGATGCGACTGCGCGATCTGCTCAAGCCGCTCGACCCGCTTGATGTACGCCTCGAGGGACTCGCGGCGGGCGCCTGGCCGCCCTCCGCTGATCGCGTCGGCGGCCTGGGTCAGCACCGCCTCGACCGTGCGGACCTCGATCTCGTTGTGATGCGCCTCGATGGCGTGCACCACGTCCTCGTTCTCGCCGTAGCGGCGGGCGATCTCGGCGCCGATGATCGCGTGGCTGCCCTGAACCTCGTGCGTCAGCGCCTTGCCGATGTCGTGCAGCAAGGTCCCGCGCTTCAGCAGCACCGGGTCGAGCCCGAGCTCGCTGGCCATCATCCCGGCGATGTGCGCGGATTCCACCAGGTGCTTGAGCACGTTCTGGCCGTAGGACGTCCGGTATCTGAGCTGGCCGAGCAGGTGCGTCAGCTCGGCGTGCATGTCGGTGATGCCGACATCGATCAGGGCATCCTCGCCCGCCCGGATGCACAGTTCCTCGACGGCGACCTTGCTCTGCTCGTATGCCTCCTCGATCCGCTGCGGGTGAATCCGGCCGTCGGCGACCAGCCGCTCCAGGGTGAGCCTGCCAACCTCACGCCGTACCGGATCGAAGCAGGACAGCAGGACCGCCTCGGGCGTGTCATCGATGATCAGGTTCACCCCGGTGACGTTCTCGAAGGCACGGATGTTGCGGCCTTCGCGGCCGATGATCCGGCCTTTCATCTCGTCGCCCGGCAGGTGCAGCACCGAGACCACCGACTCGCTGGTCTGCTCGCTCGCGACCCGCTGGATCGCCAGCGTGACGATCTTCCTGGCTCGCTGCTGACCCTCCTTGCGCGCCTCGCCCTCGATGTCCCTGACAATCAGCGCCGCCTCGCGCTTGGCCTGGTACTCGATCGCCGACACCAGTTCCGCCTTGGCCTGCTCGGCTGTCAGGCCCGCCGTCCGCTCGAGGACTGCCTGGCGCTGCGCATCCAGCTGATCAAGCTCGGATTTCTTGGCCTCGAGATCCCGCCGGGTCTGGTCTAGCTCGGCTGCCAGCTGGTCAAGCCGACGCGTCTCGCCATCCAGCCGCCGCTCGCGTTCGGAGATGCGTGCCTCGCGCCGCTCGAGGTCGGCCCGGAGCCGTCTCACCTCGTCCGTGACCGTGCGTACCTCGTCATCCATCTCGCGTCGCGCCGCGGCGGCGTGCTCGGCCGCCAGTTCAGCCTTTCTGAGGATCGCAGCGGCCTCGAGTTCCGCGGCCAGGATCCGGTCGGCTGGCTGGTCCGCGTCACCCGGACGGTCGGCGGCCTCGGCCGGCCCGGACTTGCCGGAGGATTCGACTGGCGGCTCGCTGCGCTGCTGTGGAGGCTGACGCCATCCGCTGGACGTGCGGAACATGAAGAGGATCGCGGCGGCAGCCGCCAGCAAGGCAATGACCGCGATGACGATCACCAGGATCAGCACCAGGTCGTTTCCCACAGCGCACCCCTTCCCGCTCACCAGAGTCCCGGGGCACGCACTGCCTGATGCCCGGAACCTGCCCGCAGCGAGGGTTACTGCGCAGCCGGGTTTTCCCTTCCAGGCACGGCATGCTGATGGGCCGACACGGTATGCCGACCGCCCGGCGCGTCCCGCCGACAGTGCGGGCCACGCCACCTATTTGCCTCTTTTAACCCTTCCGGTTCTAACCCCTTCCGGCTAGTCCGACCCTGACGGTTATCACTGGCTGACCAATGCCAGGCCCAGCAAGTTGTTCTGGCTGCCAGACTGCCGCATCACGCGCGGCAGCACCCGGCTGCACTTCGCCAAATCATCCGTCTCGTCATCAAATCTGCTTGCGCGGAGTAAACCTCACTGTCCGTGAGGTTAAGCGGAGATATCGTTCCGGGCAAGCACTACATGATCACCAGCGCCGGACACAGGGAACAGCCCCGGCATTTCGCCAGGTCAGAGGGATGCAACGGCTGGAGCCCGAAATAGCGTGCCCGCCGCCGGGTCGCGCCCGCAAGACCTGCCCAGCCTGGCGGCGCTGCTAGCCGCAACCGCCAAAGCGCCGACACCGGCACCGGCCTCGCCGCGGTCCGTGACCCGGATGCGCACTGACCATCGGCCTCACCAGCATCACCCGCCGCGCCCGCAACGCTCAATCCATGATCGGGTCGATCTTTCAGGTGTATCTGCTGAGAAATCGACCCGATCATGGACGGAGCCAAGCCGGAGGCCGGGCCGACGAGAGGCCGGACCGGTTCTAGCGGGCCTCGCGGCCGGTCTAGATCAGGCGAGCGTCGATCGGCTCTTCGGCGTACCCGCCGTCCGCGCCGGGCCACACCCGCCATGCGCGCTTTCCGGCCCGGATGCTGACCGCCTCGTGCAGCGCGGTGCCGATGTAGTGCAGGCCCACCCCGTCCTCGCTGGCATAGCCAGCCGGAAGCGTTCCGTCTGCGATGAGCCTCCGGTAGACCCGCCGACGCGGCTGGTCGGCAAAATCGTCGTGCACGCCGTTGCTGCACGGCACGAAGCCGAGGCCATCGGTGAACGCGTCCAGCGAGTCGCCGAAGGAGTCCGTGGGCCCGCCGAGATGCCAGCACAGGCTTCCCGCGCTGGCGCCGGCCAGCACGACGCCGGCGTCCCAGCACTCCCGCAGAATCTCGGGAAGCCCGTGCGCGCGCCAGACGGCCATCAGGTTCACCACGCTGCCGCCCTCGACCAGGATGACGTCCTGCGCCAGCAGGTGCGCGCGGACATCCGGCACGCTCGGCTGGGTGAAGAGCCGGAGAACGCTGAGTTCGACACCGGCACGCGACGCGAACGCCGCCGCATTGCCGTCGATCTGGGCCTGCGCGTCTCCGACGGCCGTCGGGACGTAGCAGACGCGCCTGGCACCGTCGCGCGGAGCCAGGCTCAGGGCGTGATCGACCAGCGCGAACGAGCTCTGCTGGCCGGGCTCAGGACACAGAACCCCGGAGAACGCGAAGATCTGCTTGCGGACCGGCGTCATGCGACGAGCCTAAGCGAGCGCAGCGGCCCGCCGCTGCGCCGCAATCGCCCGGCATCTCGGGACACATCGGCCCACGGGGACAGTCAGCGCTCGAACGGCCCGAGCCCGTACGGCCCGTCGCTGTCCGCTCACCCAGACGACTCGTCACTGGCCAGCCCGAGCCCCGGCGAATCGTCGCTAGCCAGTTCAAGCCCGAGCGAATCTTCACTGTCCAGCCCAGAGCCGAAGGAGTCTTCGTCGTCCAGACCCGCCGCGGCGAGACTCTGACCCTCCTGTTCCAGCGCCTCCCTGACCACGCGGTAGGTCACGCCGGGGCCGTAACCCTTCCTGGCCAGCATCCCGGCCAGCCGTCTGACCCTGGCCGGCCCGGGCATGTCACGGGTGCTGGCCAGCCGCCGCGCTACCAGAGCCCGTGCGGTGGCAAGTTCGGTATCGGGACTCAGCTGCTCGACCGCCGCCCTGATATCGCTCCGGCGCACGCCGCGCCGCCCCAGCTCGGCCGCCAGCGCCCGCCTGGCCAGGCCCCGGCCCTGATGCCGAGACTCGACCCACGCCTGAGCGAACATCGCGTCGTCGATCAGCTTTACCTCGGCGAACCGGCTGAGCACGGCCTCGGCAGCGTCCACGGGGACGCGGCGGCGGCGGAGTTCGGCGGCAAGCTCCGCGCGCGTGCGCGGCGCCGCCGTCAGCAGCCGCAGGCAGATCAGCCGTGCCACCGCCGCCGGGTCCGCTGGCTCGCCGCCGCGGTCCCGGCCGGTGACGCCGCCTGTACCCTCGGCGCTGCCGGTACTCCCGGAGGCGGCTGTACTCCCGGAGGCGGCACCCCCGGAGGCGAAGAGCCCGCCGTCGCCGATGCCCGCATCGGCCTGGCGCCGCTGACCAGC
>DATNIU010000159.1:0-23856 GCA_035604275.1 Streptosporangiaceae bacterium
TCTCAACCATGCCCGGAACTTAACAGTTCTGGCTCCCAGTTTGGCTCCCCGCCAACTGCCTGGCAGACCCGATACCACTCTGACCTGCACCTGCCTGCGCGCCTGGCAGGACTCGAACCTGCGACCCGCTGCTTAGAAGGCAGCCGCTCTATCCGGCTGAGCTACAGGCGCCCGAAGCACATTCTGCCCGATCAAGGCTACGCGCCCTGGCCGACGCCGCTACCAGGATCGGCCGACTGCCGAGATCGCGCTGCCCGCGAGGAGCGGGACGGCGGGAAGCCGTCGATCTAGCGCTCGATCGCCACGAGCATGGGCCGCAGGCAGGCGAGCCCGGAAGGGCCGGCGGTGGTGAGCGGAGTCACGGCGCCTGTCCGCGCGCAGGTCGCCAGCAGCACGGTGCCGTTGGCCTGGTCGGCGCTGCCGCCCAGACCGGACAGGTCAACGAAGTAGTGCGGCCAGGGCAGCGACCGCGTCGTCCAGATGACGTGCTGTCTGACGATGCTGTAGCCCCATGCCGCACCGCGGGTGCCGGAATCCAGGCCGAGCGCCACGCCGGCCCATACGCTGTACGTCCCCGGGGGACCCGGCACAGCCGTGCCGCGCTCGTTCTGCCCGGTCACCGGGTCGATGCCGAGCAGCGCACCCGCGATGTCCACGTAGAGAACCTGCTGCACGGGATCGGTGCCCTCGAAGACGGCGCCGGGCCGCCGCCAGGACCGGCCGCTCGCGGTGCTGTAGGCGGTCAGGCCGTCGACTCCGGCGAACAGCAGATCTCCGTCGGCGGCACCGCTGAATGTCCCGGCGAACGGCCCGTGCTTCGGCCGGATCAGCCGCTCGGCGCCGGTACGCAGGCTGATCTGCCTGACCGCGGTGACCGGCGCCGTGCCGATTACGCCGCGCGCCGAGATCGTGACGAAGAGGCTGCCGCCGTCAATATGCCAGGCCTGCTGCGCGGCGCCGATCGGGTCCCGCCACTTCGGCGCGCCGGTCGCGTTGTTGTAGCTCGTGACCGAGGCAGGACCGACGACCACCGTGCGCTGAATGCTCGCGCTCACCGTTCCGCCGTAGGCGGCGGCCGGATATGTCCTGATCCACTTGCCGGTCACCGCATTCAGCACGACCTCTTCCCTCGGCGCCGAGCCGGACCCGGCCAAACGAGAGCTGGCCGATCCGGACCCGGCCGATCCAGACCGGACAGAGCCAGACCGGACCGATCCAGACCTGGCCGAGCGGACGCCGGCGGAGCCGCCGCCGACCGAGGCGGTGCCACCGGGCGGCAGCGCGGCGCCGACCGTGACCACGCCGGGCCAGGCGCGGACCGACACGATGGACGACCCGGCCGGCAAGCCGGTCAGGACCGCCGCCCACCGCGGAAAGCCATTGCCCGCGTCATAGGCGTCGACGGACAGGCCGAACCCGACCACGGCGACATCGCCGCCGATTGCCGCGTAGGCCTGGCCCTGGCCCGGCACGGTCCCCTGCGGGCCGTTCTCGGCGATCCACGAGCCTGTCAGCTCGCGCGACCACCGCACCGCCCCGTCGGCCGGGCACTCACCGCTGCGGCATGACCGCGACGCAATGCTGGCGGTGTGCCTGGGGACCAGGACGACGCCGACGAGGATAACGACGAGCGCCCCACGGCGTGCCCACGCCAGCCACCTGCGGCTCACCTTCACCTTCGCGGTTCGACCCTTCCTGCCGATGCTGATCGGGCAACCGGGCGCCGTGCCTGTCCCAGGCCACTGGCAGACCGGCCGCCACCTTGAAACGCCATGCTTACCCGAGCCGGTGCTGGTTCAGGTCGGGTGCCACGCAACGGTATCCCTAGTCTGCACCTGGCCCGATCCGGTCCGGTCGGCCGCCGGCCAGCGACTCCCGACACGTCCCGCGGCTTTGATGGCGGCACGTACCGTCGCACAAGTAGCGTGGGCACCCAGGCTGGCGCTTGCCACCGAGACTTTCAGCTAAGGAGAACTTTATGGCCGAGCGAGCTCCGCTGCCCTACGACCTCATGCCGGAAGTGCCGTCGTTCACGGTCGAGAGCGATGACGTCGGCCACGAGCAGCACATGTCAGACGCACAGGTGTACAGCGGCTTCGGCATGACCGGGCAGAATATCTCCCCGCACCTGAGCTGGCACGGGTTCCCGGCGGAGACCAAGGGATTCGCCGTGACCTGCTATGACCCCGACGCGCCGACCGGATCGGGCTTCTGGCACTGGCTGGTGGTCAACATCCCGGCGTCGGTCACCGAGCTGGCGGCCGGCGCGGGCGCGGCGGGCGGGGCCGGCCTTCCGGCAGGCGCGTTCTCGGTCCGCAATGACTACGGGACCAAGGACTTCGGCGGCGCGGCGCCGCCCGCCGGCGACCCGCCGCACCGCTATGTCTTCGCTGTGCACGCGCTGGACACCGCGGCGCTCGACGTCGACCCGGACGTCTCCCCCGCCGTCGTCGGCTTCAACCTGCGCTTCCACACCATCGCCCGGGCGGTCATGATCCCGGTCTTCGGTCACTAGGCCTAGATCATCAGTGATCGTGGGGAGTCAGCCGCGAAAGCACTGCCAACTCCCCACGATCCCGGAGTCATGGTAAGAACTGCGCGTCAGCGCCCGGCTTCGTCGTGCCCGTCCGCGGTCGTGCGGACCGCTGCCAGCCACCAACGGATCGCAGACCGAGATCGTCCTGGCGGAGCGATATTCCTAGCCGCCACTAGCCGCCCCTAGCCGCTACGTCATGTCGCAGGTGCCCGGGTGATCTCCGCGACCGGGCCGGGGACACCTGATCAGCGCTAGGCCAGGCTGGCCAGCACTTCGCGCTCGCGGTCCGGGTCCAGCCCATGGCTCGGCCGACCTGCGCCAGTCGGCGGGTCTCCTTCGGCCTGGAGCCACCGCCAGGTGTCGGTCACCGTCTCGGTCACCGGCCGGCAGACCAGCCCTGCGGCGTAGATCGCCGAGACGTCTCCGTCGTGCAGAGCCGCGGCCTCGCCGTCAGGCGGCGCTCTATTAGGCAGCTCGGTCCACGGCTCGACGCCAGCCGCCTCGATCACCTCGGGAGCGGCCCAGACCAGATGCGCCGCAGAGCCGGTGGCGGCCACGGCGGCGGACAGCAGGCTCTCCATAGTCGCGTGACCTGGCTCGCTGACGGCGTTGAACGTGCCGGAGATGCCGCGTTCGGCGGCGTGCAGCATCCAGGCGGCCAGGTCACGGCAGTCGATGTACTGCAACGGCAGGTCACGCGGGCCGGGAGCGAGAACGTCTCCGCCGCGCTCGATCCGGCGCAGCCACCACGGCATCCGTCCGACCAGCTCGTAAGGCCCGAGGATCAGTCCGGCCCTGGCGAGGACGGACCGGCCAGCGAAGTGCTCGAGCACTGCGAGCTCGCCGCCGCGCTTCGCCGCCGCGTAGTCATCGCCGTCCTCGCTGGCCGGATCGCCATCGACCACCGGCGCGCTCTCGTCGGCCCCTGACGGTATCGGCCACTGATAGACCGAGCGGCTCGACACGTAACCGTAGTGCCCGGCCCGCCCGGCTAGCAGCGCGGCCGCGTCCCGCACCACGCGAGGCGCGCGGCTCCAGGTGTCGATCACGGCGTCCCAGGTGTCGTCGCCGAGCGCGGAACGCAGCTCAGCGGGATCGGTCCGGTCGGCATAACGGGCGCGGGCACCCGCCGCCGGCGCCCCGCTGACACCGCGAGTCAGGGTGGTGACCTCGTCGCCCCGGGCGAGCGCGGTCTCCACGACCGCGCGTCCGACGTGGTGCGTCCCGCCAAGTACCAGAAGTCTCATGACGTCATCCTGAGCCAGGCCCGCTATCGCGCGCCAATATGTTCATCGAAGGCGTAGCGGTCCGGGCAACCCCGCCAGCCGACCCGACCGGGCGGCGGGCAGGGACGCGACACGCTGGCCGCACGGTGCCGGATCGTAGCCAGGCAGGCTGGCCAGCTGATCGAGCAGCCACCTGGAGCAGAGCACCTTCATCAGGCACTGCACCTCCCGCGATCCGGCCTGGCCGGCCGGGATGACCAGATCGAACCGCTCGTCAGCGAGCGGGACGAACGCAAGCCCGTAGGCCAGGGCCGCGGGCTCGCTGGCGACACCGACATCAGCCAGCCCGGCCGCGATCGCCCCGGCAACCTCCAGATGACCGTTCACCCTGGTCTCATAGCCAGCGACCTGCCCGGGATCGAGCCCCAGCCTGGCCAGCTCGCGGTCGAGTACCCGGCGGGCCTCGGCGCCAGGTTCCCTGTTCACCAGGCGCAGCCCGCGCCGCACCACGTCGGCGACTCCGGCGACGCCATCGGCCGCTTCAGGCCGCAGCACCAGGCCTTCCTGCCAGGCGCTGAACCCGAGCACCTCACCGCCGGCCGGCAGCAGCTCGCCGGCCGGGCCGGTGTTGTAGCCGCCAGAACGGCCGCGCAGGTGGGCTCCGGCGACGTGCACGAGGCCGTCTGCCGCCAGCCGCAGTGCCTCCTGACTCGGGCAGGGCCACCAGCTGAACGCGACCGGCGGATCGAGCAGGCTCAGCGGAGCCTCGAGCAGCGGCAGCGCCGGATCGCAGCCGGCCACCACCAGTGTCGGCCTCGGCGGGCCGATCGGCCAGACGGCGAGCAGGCCGGCACCCGGCCCTGGGCTAGTTTCGCCATCGGCCGGATCCGCGATCAGCCCGCCGGCCGGCATGAAGCCCGCCCTGCTGGCGGTCGGCCCGGACAGCGGCATCGCGACGAGCGAGTCGCCGATCGCGGCCAGCGTGACCCTCGCCCCCGCCGCGCCCGGCCCGGCACGCGCTCCTGACGGCGATCCCGGCCCGGCAGCACCCGGCCCCGCAGCACCCGGCCGCATGCCTGCCGTGCTGAGCCCGGCCGCCGGCCCGACCAGGCGGGCCGACACCACGGGAACCGTGACGTCCGGGCCGAACAGCTCGTCCACCGTCATCCCGAGCGCCCTGGCCAGGGCAAGCGCGACCCGCAGCGACGGGTCGGACTGCCCGGACTCCACCGCCGAGACGGCCTGTCTCGATACCCCTGCCATGCCGGCCAGCTGCTGCTGCGAGAACCCGCGTACCTGGCGGGCCAGCCTGAGCCTGGCTCCGCTGGTCATGCCCGCTCCCAGCTCAGATCGGCGTAGCCGGGCACCAGCGCGGCGCCGTCCGGCCCGAAGCGAGGCGGGTCGACGGCCGTGATCACCAGCTGCTGCCCGGCGGCCCGCGGCTCAGGCAGCCGGGCGGTGACGCTCACCTCGCCGCCGCAGTCCCTGCCGCCAGCGCCCCCGCCAGCCGCGCCGCCCCCGCCAGCCGCACCGCCCGGCCGCATCGTGGTCTCCCAGAGCGCACCGGCCGGGCGGCATGAGGTCACCGCACCGGCGAGCACCAGTCCCCGGTCTGGCTGATCGCCCGCGATGACCCGCTCGGGATGGATCCCGGCGACGCTTCCCGCCGCCCCGGGCACCCGCACGAAGCAGCTGTACCCCACAAGCTCGGCCACCCGCCGGCTGGCCGGGCGCAGCACGACCTCATCCGGCGTGCCAAGCTGGAGCACCGTGCCATGGTCGAGAACTGCCAGCCGGTCGGCGAACGCCTGCGCCTCGGCAAGCTCGTGGGCGACCAGGATCGCCGGAACGGCCCGCTCTGTCACCAGGGCTACCACCAGATCGGTGAGCACCCGGCGCAAGCCGGCGTCCAGGCCGGTGTAAGGCTCGTCGAGCAGCAGCGTGTCGCAGTGCGAGAGGAGCAGCCTGCCGAGCGCCACCCGGTGCGCCTGGCCGCCGGACAGCCGCACGGGCATGGCGTCGAGCAGCCCGTCGATGCCGAGCACCGATGCGAGACCGGCCAGCTCGCCGTCGGCGCCAGGCCGTGACCGGCGCTTGCGCGCGTAGCGAAGGTTGTCCCGCACCGACAGATGCGGGAAGAGCCCGGGATCCTGGCGCAGCAGTCCGACCCGGCGCTGCCAGGGCGGCACGGCGCAGACCGGCGGCTCGGTCGAGGTCAGCAGCCGGCCGGCCAGCGTAATCCGTGCCCGTCGCGGCACGACAAGCCCCGCGATCACCTCAAGCACGGTGGTCTTCCCCGCGCCGGAAGGGCCGAACAGAGCCAGCCGCTCACCAGGCGCGACCCGGAGTGCGGCGGCCACGGTGAAGTCGCGCCGGTCAACCTCGACGTCGGCCTCGAGCACGTGCGCTCCAGATGTAGGCCGCGATGGGCAGCGGCAGCGCGACAACAAGCAGCACCAGGGCGAACGGCAGCGCCGACGCCAGCCCGGTCTCTTGCAACGACGTCCAGATCTGCATCGGAAGCCCAGTTGGATGGTAGGCCACGATCACGACGGCGCCAAAGGCCCCCATCGCCCTGGCCCAGGAGACCGCGAGGGCCATCGCAAGCCCCGGCGCCGCGAGCGGCACGGTCACCCGCCGCAGCACCTGCCTGGGCGTATCGCCGAGCAGCGCGGCCTGCTGTTCCAGCCGGTAGTCGACGCTGCCGAACGCGGCCTGCGCGCCGAGCACGTAGTACGGCGCCGCCTCGTAGACCTGGGCGATCACCAGGGCGAGGAACGTGTTGGTCGCCGACAGGTGCAGGGCGCCGAGCCATTGCCCGATCGGGGTGAACGGACCGACCATGAACACCAGCAGCAGCCCGATGACCAGGGGCGGAAGCAGCAGGCTGGCAAGCACTCCCGCTTCCCACAGCCGCGGGAACGGCAGCGTGCCGCGGGCCAGCGCCCAGGCCAGCGGGGTGCCGAGCAGCAGCAGCACGGCCAGGGTCAGCGCGCCCGACTCGGCCGAGATGATCAGCGGGTCAAGGGCGCCCGGCGCGCTCAGCGAGCTGGTGATCGCGCTCCAGGACAGGTGAGTCGCCAGCGCGATGACCGGCCCGAGCAGCGCGATCCAGATAATGCCGGCTCCGGCGACCGCCAATGATCCAGAGGCATAACGCAACCCCCGTGGCACTGTGGCAGAGCCCAGCGGGCCGCGACCGGGCTGAAGCGGCGATCGTCCTCGTGGCCGGCGTCCGCCCGCTTCCCGGCTGCCAGGCTGACTGCCAGGATCCACTGCCCCGGCCCGTTCGGGCCGGCCGGGGCGAGCAGCGTCCTGCGGCGGGCTAGCCGCCCAGCTCATGCCGGATCGATGCCGGTATCGAGCTCATCGCGCCGAACGCCGTCGGCGTCAGCAGCGTGTAGCCGCCCTGCTGATAGACCGCCCGGCCGGCCGGCGAGAGCAGGTACTTGACGAACGCGTCGGCGGCCGCCTGGTCCTTCGTGCCGATGGTCGTCACGTCGAGCACGATCGGCTTACCCATCTTGGTCACGTTACCCGTGATGGTCACCGACGCCTTGGCGTACTGCGTCTCGAGCGCGAAATCGCCCAGGTTGATGTCCGCGGGCAGGGTGATGTACTTCAGATGCAGCTGGATCGCCTGGGACAGGTAGGCGCTCGCGGCGTCGAGTTGACCGGCCTGGAGCCTGGCGTCGAGAGCCGTCTCCTCGAAGATGGTCGGCGAGTTCGCGCTGCCGAGGTTCGCCGCGCCCGCCCCGACGCCGAGGATCTTGCTGACGATGCCGGCCGGCAGGTGGTACTTGGCCTGGGCCAGCTCGAGCATGAAGATGAATGACCGGCCCTGGGGGTCGATGTTCGGGTCGGTCCTGCCGAGCTTGAACCCGGGCTTCGCCATCAGCGTAAACAGGCTCGCCAGCGGCGCCTTGCCGCTCGCGATCGCCGCGAACTGGCTGGCGTACTTGCTCTTCGGGTTGTAGGCGACCACGATCGACGTCGCCGCGTAGCGGATGTACCACTTGGTGAACTTCGGCTCGAGCGCCGTGATCGGGTCGCCGCCGACGCTCTGGAACACGTTCGGGGTGATCTCCCCCGAGGCGATCTCGGCGGACAGCGCGTCCGAGCCGGCTCCGCGGCCCTGGTAGGCGTAACCGGTGGCCTTGGTGAACGCCGGGCCGAAGAGCTTCTCGTTGAGGTAGGCCAGCGAGCCGGCGTAGGCCACGTCGGCCGTGCCCGACGGCTTGGCACCGCCCGACGAGGAGGTGGATGAGCCTGAGCTGCAGGCAGCCACCGCGAGTCCGGCGCACGCCACGGCGGCCATCGCGCTGGTCCACCGGCGCCCGCTGCTTCTCCTGGCCCTCATCGGAGAGCGGCCGACCTGCCGGCCCTGCGTGTCCTGCACGTCGTGCGACTTCTGAGTCACCATCATGCACCGGACGATAGCTACTGACAGTTGCGCAACGCAAGCACGCGTGGCAAGGACGGCATCTTGCGCCTCTTCGCGGCGGGTAGCGACCAGTTCACCCGGCAGGCCCGGCACCGGGTTCCCGGCTCGCCTGTCCCCGCAGCGGCGGCAGGATGCCGCTGAGCCGCAGGCTCCCTGAGCCGCGGCCACCCTGAGCCGCAGGCTCCCTGAGCCGCAGGCTCCCTGAGCCGCGCCCTCGCTGAGCCGCGGCTAAGCCACTACTCAGCGAGCCTTCAGCAAGCTGCGCTTATATAACGGCCGCAGCCGCATACGTCCAGACGCCCTAACATGGTCTGCGGCAGGCGCGCACGGTATTAGTCGACGGCTAAGGCAGGTCAGCATGGGTAAGGCGGAGCGGAACCGGCAGCAGCGCGCCAGAGAGAGCATTGCCCAGCAAATGGCAGCCAGCCGACGGGCGGAGACCCGCAGGCGAGCATTCATCGCGGGCGGCAGCATCCTGGCCGTGCTGGCCATCGTGGTCGTCTTCATCGTGGTCAAGACGCTCAACAAGCCCTCGCCCGCGACCGTCACCGCCAGCTCGCACGTGACCACGACTGTCGTCCAGCAGGTGACCAGCGTCCCCGCTGCCACCCTCGACAAGGTCGCCGCCGGACCCGTCTACCCGGCGCCGGGGAGCGTCTACCCGCACGCGATCCAGACGATCGCCACCTCGAGCACCCCCCTGACCAGCGGCGGCAAGCCCCAGGTGGTGTACGTCGGCGCGGAGTACTGCCCGTTCTGCGCGGCCGAGCGCTGGTCGCTCGTGGTCGCGCTGAGCAGGTTCGGCACGTTCTCAGGCCTGCATTTCATCCACTCGAGCAGCACCGACGTGAACCCGAACACCCCGACGCTCAGCTTCTACAAGGCCAGCTATACCAGCAAGTACCTGGTCTTCACCACGACCGAGGCGCAGACTGTGACCAAGGCGACGCTCCAGCCGCTGACCGCGCTCGACAAGCAGCTGATGGGCAAATACGACGTGCCGCCCTACGTGCCGTCTGCCACATACGACGGCTCGTTCCCATTCGTCGACTTCGGCAACAAGTACGTCATCGCCGGGGCCAGCTACAGCCCGGCGCTGCTGGCCGGCCTGACCTGGCAGCAGATCGGCGCGGACCTCGCCAATCCGAATAATACGGTGGCCAAGGCTATCGACGGCGCGGCGAACCACATCACCGCTGCGATCTGCAAGATCACCAGCAACCAGCCGGCCGGCGTCTGCGGCTCGGCCGGCGTCTCGGCAGCCAGCGGGAGCATCTGATGGCGACCCAGAAGCAGCCAGGCAAGGCCGGATCGGCCGGCCAGTCAAGGAAGCCAGGTCAGGCCGGCCAGTCAAGGAAGCCAGGTCAGGCCGGTAGCGCAGGAAAGACAGGCCAGACCGGACAGTCGGGCCAGACCGGACAGTCGGGCCAGACTGGGCAGGCCGGGCGCACTGGGCAGGCCGGGCGCACTGGGCAGGCCGGCAAAACCAGACAGGCCGGACAGGCCGGGCAGGCAGCCAGGAACGGGCAGCCCAGGAGGACCGAGCAGCCGAGGCAGGTCAACGGCGCGGCGCTAGCCGCTGAGGACGCGCTGGCCAGCGACTCTCCGGCCGAGCCGCTCTGGCGCCGGCTGGCCGGCTATCCCCGCGCTCACAAGCTGGAAACCGCCACGATCGTGGCTTCCTTGCTCGGCCTGGCGGTATCGATCTACCTGACCATCGAGCATTTCACGCAGGCCACGAGCCTGGCGGGCTGCCCGGAGAACGCCACCTTCAACTGCGTCAAGGTGACCACAAGCGCGCAGTCGCACGTGTTCGGCATCCCGGTCGCCGTGCTCGGGCTGGCCTTCTTCGTCTTCATGGTGGCGGTCAACTCACCGTGGGGCTGGCGCGCGAGCCAGCCGGTCGTGCACTGGGCCAGGCTGGTCTCCGTGATCGTCGGCATCGTGTTCGTGCTCTACCTGGTCTACGCCGAGCTCTTCATCATCAACGCGATCTGCCTGTACTGCACGTCGGTCCACGTGCTGACGTTCATCCTGTTCGCGCTGATCGTGGCCAGGGCCACGCTCACCGGCGTGAAGCCGACGGCAGCGGGCCGCTAGCCCGTCTGAATCCATGATCGGGTCGATTTCTCAGGTCTATTCGCTGAGAAATCGACCCGATCACCAGATGACGGCCAGCCAGGAGCGGCCGACGACGATCTGGGAGCAGGCGAGCCGGTGCCGACGTCGGGCCGAGCATCGTGCGCACAGGACATGTCACTTACAGTAACTTTATGACTCCGGTGAGTGCAGCGGCGCCTGGTTCAGTCCTGGGCCCCGGACCACCTGTTGCTCGCCAGCCGCAGCATGCTACTTACAAGCCGCGGCAGGCTGCTCGCCAGCCGCGGCAGGCCGGCGCGCTGATCCTGATGGTGCTGATCGCCTCGGCTCTGCTGCCCGCCTGCACCGGGTCCGGCCAGTCGGCAGCCGGCCTCACCTACTACCTCAGCCCGACCGGCCGTGATTCGGCCGCGGGAACGTCACCTCAGACCGCCTGGCGGACGCTCGGCCGGGCCAGCTCCGCCGGCCTGCGGCCCGGCGACCAGTTGCTGCTCCAGGGCGGAGCGCGCTTTACCGGGCAGCTCGCGTTCGGCAGCAAGGACGGCAACGATCCGGCCAGGCCAGTGCGGGTAGCTTCCTACGGGTCTGGGCGGGCGGCCATCGACGGGCGGCACGGCCCGGCAATCGCTCTCTTCGACACTTCAGGATTCGAGATTCGCAACCTGGTGATCGCCGGAGACTCAGCCTCCGAGAGCGGCTCGGCGGGCGTGCAGGTGTACAGCGATCTGCCGGCCGGCCACCGGCTGGGGCACATCGTGATCGATGGCGTCGACGTCAGCGGATACTCGACCGGTATCGAGTTCGGCGCCAGGAACCCGGCAGCGGGTTTTCGCGACGTCTGGATCCGCGATTGCTCGGTGCACGACAACATTGACGCCGGTCTGTCGTTCTTCGGGCCGGGTTTCGATGCCGCCGCGCCGTCCTACGCCCACGAGAACGTTCATATTTCCGGGGTGCGGGCATACCGCAACAGCGGCGACCCCGCCAACACCCACCGGAACACCGGGAACGGGATCGTGCTGGGCAGCGTCAGTCACGCCAGCGTCACCTGGTCGACGGCCTACGACAACGGCGGGCGCGGCGGCGCGCGGAACGAGGGCCCGATCGGCATCTGGGCGTACGACTCTCATGATGTGGTTATCGAGCACAACCTCTCATATGGCAACCGGACGGCCAGTCATCGCGATGGCGGCGGCTTCGGCCTCGACAGCAATACCTCGATGTCCTATTTGCAGTACAACCTTTCGTACGGGAATGCCGGAGCCGGCTATCAGGTCTACTCACCAGATCACGGGCTCAGTGTCGGCAATGTAGTGCGCTTCAATATCAGCAGCGGCGACGCGCTGGCCACGATCGATGCCGCCGGCATCATTGTCGCTGGCCGGGTCAGCAATGCCAGCGTCTACCAGAACACCGTCGTCATGCCCGCCGCGGCTGGTGAGCCGCACGCCGCGCTCTGGCTGGGCAGCGTTCACGGCGTCACCGTGCGCAACAACATCTTCATGGTCACCCGCCCCGGGCCGATTGTCATCGCGGCGCCCGCGCTGCCTGCATCAGCCGCGCTGCTTCAGGGCAATGACTACTTCGCGACCGCGCGCCAGGGGAGCATCCGATGGGGCCCGGGCACCTACCGGACTCTCCGGTCATGGCGGAAGATCACCGGGCAGGAGACGGTCCGGGGCCGCCCGACCGGCCTCACGGTCGACCCGCAGATGGCCGGACCCGTGCTCGGGCTGACGACCTCGACCGCAGCCGACCATGACGGCGGCGCGGGATTCGTCCTGCTCGGCACGTCCCCGCTGCTCGGCGCCGGCCTCGACCTGGCTCGGCTGTTCGGGGTAGATCCGGGTTCGGGCAGCTACTCGGGCCGGCCGGTGCCGCGCCAGGATCCGAACATAGGAGCGCAGTAACGCACCGGGGTGAGCAGCGATGACACCGCCACGACGTCGGCTGTCAGCCTTCCGCCGGGACGAGTCCTGGCCGCTGCTCCGGCACCTCGCCGGCGGTCGAGCAGAACCAGTCGATCGTCCACCGCACTCCCACCTCGGTGGTGATCTTCGGGCGCCAGTTCAGCACGCTCATCGCGCGCGCGATCACCGGGCACCGGCGGGTCGGATCGTCCACCGGCAGCGGGCGATGCTCGATGACCGAACCGGATCTGGTGAGCCGCAGAACCAGCCGCGCGAAGTCCCCGACCGAGAACTCCTCGGGATTGCCCAGGTTCAGCGGCCCGGCCGCCGCGGAATCGATCATCCCCACGATTCCCCTGACGAGGTCATCGACGTAGCAGAAACTGCGGGTCTGGCTGCCGTCGCCGTACACCGTCAGCGGCTTGCCGCTGAGCGCCTGGGTGATGAAGTTGGTGACGATGCGGCCGTCGGCGGCACGCATCCGGGGTCCGTACGTGTTGAAGATCCGGACGATCCCCGTGCTCAGGCCGAACGTCCGCCGGTAGGCGGCCGTGGTCGCCTCGGCGAAGCGCTTGGCCTCGTCATAAACGCTGCGCGGGCCGATCGGGTTGACATTCCCCCAGTAGTCCTCCCGCTGCGGGTGCATGGCCGGATCTCCGTATACCTCGCTGGTGGACGCGAGTACGAATCGGGCGTTCTTCCGCCGCGCCAGCCGCAGAGCCTTCTCGGTCCCGGTGCTTCCCGCCGCCAGCGTCTGAAGCGGCCGGCGCAGGTAGTCCGGCGGCGAGGCAGCGCTGGCGAGGTGCGCGACGGCGTCCAGCGGCCCGGCGAGGTCGATCCCCTCGGTGACGTCGGCCCTGATGAACTGAAAATCCGGCACCTCGAGAAGATGAGCGATGTTCGCCATCCGGCCGGTTGACAGATCGTCCACGCAGACGGCGGCATCGCCTCGGGAGACCAGGGCGTCGCACAGGTGCGAGCCGATGAAGCCGGCTCCGCCGGTTATCAGGTAACGCATGTTCCCCCCTATTCGCCATCGTCCGGCCGCGGCAGCGCCGGCGGCGCGGACCCGGTATCAGCCGGTACCGATCAGCTCGCTGCCCGTCCGAGGCCGCGGATCGTCCAGCCGGCGGATCGCCATCGGTCAAGCGGCAACACGTTCCGCGCATCGACGATCCGCGGCTGCCGCACGACCGATGCCAGGTATGCGGGATCGATGGCCTGGTACTGTGCCCACTCGGTCAGGTGCAGGACGACGTCGGCGCCCTCGCAGGCCTTCTCCGGTTCGGTCGCGTAGTCCAGGTCAGGGAAGAGCTCGCGGGCATTGCTCGCTGCCTCGGGATCATGAACCCGGACGGTCGCACCCTCATGCCGGATCCTTACGGCGACGCTCAGTGCCGGTGAGTCCCGCACGTCATCGGTGTTCGGCTTGAACGCGACGCCGAGCACCGCCACGTTCCGGTCGGCGAAGGACCCGTCGACGAGCGTCCTGGCGACGTCGACCGTTCGCCGCCGGCGGCGGATATTCAGTTCGTCGATCTCACGGAGGAAATTCAGCGAATCGATCACGCCGAGCTCCTCGGCCCTGGCCTTCAGCGCGCGGATGTCCTTGGACAGGCAGCCGCCGCCGAACCCCAGGCCCGCGGCGAGCGAACTCGGGCCGATCCGGCTGTCCAGCCCGATGGCCTCGGCCAGCGTCACGACGTCGGCGTCAACCGCGTCGCAGATATCCGCGATCGCGTTGATGAAGGAGATCTTCGTGGCCAGCATCGCGTTGGCCGATACCTTCACGAGCTCGGCCGTATGCAGGTCGGTCGAGACATACGGTGTGCCCGACACCAGGATGGGGGCGTAGACCATGCGCAGCACGGCATCCGCCATGGCGGTGGCCGTGCCCACCACCAGCCGGTCGGGCTGAAGCGTGTCCTTGATGGCCGTCCCCTCGCTGAGGAACTCGGGGTTCCAGGCCAGGTCGGCAGCCACGCCGACCGGCGCCAGCTCGGCGATCCTGGCGCGCAGCCGCTCCGCCGTCCCGACCGGCACCGTCGACTTGCCCACGACGAGGCAGCCACGGCGAAGCTGCGGGGCCAGCTCGTCGATGACGGAATCGACCAGGCTCATGTCCGCCGCGCCGGTGTCGGGCATCTGCGGCGTCCCGACGCAGATGAAGTGGATGTCTCCGGACTCGGCCGCCTCGGCGAGCGACGTGCCGAAGCGCAGCCTCCCGCTCCGGACCATCCGACTGAGCAGTTCGTCAAATCCGGGCTCGTAGAACGGGGCGCGGCCATCGGCCAGTCCGGCCACCTTCTCAGGATCGGCGTCGACGCCGAGTACTTCATGCCCGATCTCGGCCATGCATGCCGCGTGGACGGCACCCAGATAGCCGGTTCCGATCACGCTGACGCGCATTCCGCTTCCTGCCGATGAGTACGACGACATCGTGTTTCCCCCGATCAAGTTGAGGCCGCCCGGGCTACTCCCCGGTAGCCGGCCGGCCTGAACTGCTGGAATCGCCAGGCATCACGGCACATGTCGCCGATGTCCCTGGTGGTGCGCCAGCCCCATTCCCGGCGCACGCGGCCGACGTCGGCGATCAGGCTGGCGACATCGCCCGGTCGCCGGCCGACGATCTCGCAGGGCACAGGCATGCCGCAGGTCTCGGCGAACGCGGCCACGAGCTCGAGGACCGAGACGCCGACCCCGGTGCCGAGGTTGAAGACCCTCATGCCTGGCCGGTCGTCCAGGTGATCGAGCGCGATCCGATGCGCCCCGGCAAGGTCGGCGACGTGGATGTAATCGCGGATGCCGCTGCCGTCGGCGGTCGGATAGTCGGCGCCGAAGATCCGCAGCCTGCCCAGGCGCCCGATCGCCGCCCCGGTCAGGCATGGCATCAGATTGCTCGGAATGCCCAGCGGGTCCTCGCCAAGCAGCCCGCTCGGGTGCGCTCCGGCCGGGTTGAAGTAGCGCAGCGAGATCACGGTCAGGCCGCCGGCCGCGGCGCAGGCGTCGGCCAGGATCTGCTCGCAGATCAGCTTGGAGCGAGCGTACGGATTCGTCGGCAGCGGCGGGTTCTCCTCGGCGATGGGCTCGCTGTACTGGTCGCCGTAGACCGAGCAGGACGAGGAGAACACCAGGCGCTGCACGCCATGATCGAGCATGCTGCGCAGCAGCGTCGTGGTGCCGCCGACATTGACGTCGTAGTAGTCCAGGGGGATCAGCACCGACTCGCCCACAGCCTTCTTGGCGGCGAAGTGGATCACGGCGTCCACCTGGTGTGACTCGAAGACCCGGTCCAGTTCGCGCCGATCGCGCAGGTCAACCCGGTGCTCGGCCAGGTCACCGCCGGTCAGCGTCCGGACGGCCTCAAGCGCGGCCGGCGAGCTGTTGGAGTAGTCGTCGACGACGACCACTTCGTATCCTTTGTCCAGCAGATCCGCGCAGGTGTGGCTGCCGATGTAGCCAGCCCCGCCGGTCACGAGAATGACCATGAGTATCTCCTGTTCGGCTCGGACATCGGTCTGATCACGGGTCGTCACCAGCCAAACAGCCGGGCTGCGTAGGCGGGGAAGAGGGCGCCGGCGGTCACGGTGGCCGCGACGGCGATCGCGGCGAGCGCCAGCGGCCCGGACACGGTTCCGCGCAGGGCGGCGCCACGGGATACCCCGGCCCGCGCGGCCGCCTCCGAGGCGTGCAGCATGGGCACCGCGGCCGCGACGACGGCGTACATGGCCGCTGCGATCGTACTGAGAAAGACGTAGCCGGCCGCGCTGCTGAACCGCTCGCCATAGATCGCGGCGCCCGAGCAGGCGACGCTGATCCCGAAGTAGGGAACCACGAGCCTGACCGGAAGCGGCCGGAGCCCGGCCACCCCCTTCTCCGTCAGCTTGAAGTCGATCGGCCGCGGCCTGATCCGCTGCCGCACGGCCGCCCAGATGCCGAGTGCCACATAGGGCCAGCGGCTCAGCGCGTACAGCCAGCTCTCCCAGCTGATGACGGGCGCGTCGGGGGGACGCAGCAGGCCGCGGCGCCGGAGCAGGAGCGCGATCAGCAGGAGCCAGGCCGCGATCGGCCACCAGTGCAGCACGAAGGCCGCGAAGCTGACGTTGATCCACGGAATCCCGGTCACCGCCGCTATCGGCGCGAGCATGAGCCCCGCGATGGTCGTCGACACCAGCAGGCCGTAGTACGACAGGGCGTAGAGGAAGCGCACGCGCAGTCGCCAGGACAGCCGCCGCAGGTTGACCGGCACCAGCCCGAGCAGGATCGTCGTCAGGCTCCTTGCCCACTGGAACTCCTGGACGATCATCGCGGCGAAGGTCTCCGGACCGAGGCCGCGCGCCTCCGCGTCGATCGCGAACACGCCCTGCCAGCCGGCCGCGTTCAGCAGGAACGTGGTCGAGAAGTCCTCTGCGAGCTCCGGGCCGATTCCGCCGATGTCCCGCAGCGCTGCCGTCCGCACCGCGTAGTGAGATCCGATGCAGAGCGGGCCGAAGCCGTCGCTGTGCCCTAGCTGGAACGGGCCATGAAAGGTGGCCTCCCGGTACACCCGCCCGCGCGCCGACCATGAGTCCCGGGCGTTCGCATCACACACGCTCGGCGCGGCCACATAACCGACCGCCGGATCGGCGAAGGGCCGCACCATCTCGGCCAGGTACGTCCTGGCCGGCCGGTGATCGCAGTCGAGCTGCACCACGATGTCGTAATCGCGATAGCCCTGAGAATCATAGAAATAGGCCAGGTTTCCCTCCTTGCAGCGAGCCCGGCGCGGCCAGGCCGGGCGCTGATACGGTTCCACCCCGGCGCGGGTGGAGACCATGACGTCATGCCGGCGGCACCAGCTCAGGACATCCTCGGCGGGCCGCTCGTCGCAGAGCCAGATGTCGTAACCGAACGGGAAGCTCTGGCCCGCCATCGCCGACAGGGTCGATCGGGCGATCGACCAGCGCTCAGCCGGCGCCCGAGTGACGACAAACGCGACCCGCGCGGCCGGAATGCCCACGGCGGCGCTGACCCGGCGCAGCCGGTTCGCCCCGGCCACGAAGAAAACCGGGAAAAAGGAGACGTATCCCAGCACAACGCTGTTGACGACGAGGCCAAGGCTGCCCAGACGATGCTCCGGCTCCAGCCACCACGTCCAGAACCAGGCCAGGGCCGCCAGCCAGCCCGCCGTCATGCCGCCCACGAGCAGACGGTCGGATCCGCTCAGCGCCCACGTCAGGGTGCCGGCTCCGAGCCGGCGTTGCAGGCCACCGGCGGCGATCACCGGGCCTGCAGTGGTCACCTTCCGCACCTTGCCAGCAGAGAGCCTGCCGAGGTCCAGGTCGACCTCAGCCGGCTCCCCCTGGCCGACCGTCACCGTGCTAATCGCGGTGCGCCCTCGATGAATCGACGTCGCTTCCCCTATCCGCGCGTAGTACGTCAGGTTCCGCCGCGAATAATCCCCCGATTTAGCGTTACGAGCGCTAAGCGCCGCTCACCCCGTAATTGCTTACTCCTAAAGATATCTGAATTGCATGGAAGGAACAAGCCAGAATTCAAGAGAAGAATAGGCATAGTCAGTCTTTCGCCAAGGCATAGCAAGGATCTCGTCATGACCTCGCTCCGGCCGGCTCGCTGCCAGCCACCCTGGATCGCGAGTCACAGGACCGGCGCCGGAGCGGCCGGCCGGCCGGCCGGACTGCGCGCCAGGAACCGGAACGTCGGGCCCGCCGACGCCGCATCTCGGGCCCCGCCGCGGAACAACCGCCCGGCAGCCGGTTGTTGCGATAGAGGCGGTCCGCGCACCGTGCGCGCTAGGCCGCCAGCGACCCCGAGCCGGAGACGGGCACTGAGCCCTGCCTGCCGTACCCCTGAGGATGTGCCTTGACCAAGCCAGCGCGTGAACGCTGGCTGCGCCGGCTGATCGGCTACTGCTGGCGCTACCCGCGCTCGATGACGCTGGCGCTCGGCGGTTCGCTGGTGGCCACGCTGGTCGCGGTGCTCATCCCGCTGATCCAGCGAGACATCGTCAACAACGCGATCCTGACTCGCCGTCAGCCGATCTGGCTCGGGGCGACCGCCCTGGTGATCGCCGCGATGGTCAGCTTCGCCGGCGTCTATACCCGGCGCTACATCGGCGGCAGGCTGTCCCTGGACGTCCAGCACGACATGCGGACCGAGATATTCGCCGCCCTGTCCCGGCTGGACGGTGCGCGCCAGGATCAACTGCACACCGGCCAGATCGTCAGCCGGTCCATCTCCGACGTCAACCTGATCCAGGGGCTGCTCGGCATGGTGCCGATGCTGCTCGGCAACGCCCTGCTGTTCTTCCTCTCGCTGATCGTGATGGCGATCCTGTCACCGCTGCTGACCGTGGTCGCGCTCGCGGTCGGGCCCGCATTGTTCCTGATCTCGATCGCGTCGAGGAACAGGCTCTTCCCCGCGAGCTGGGACGCACAGCAGCATTCGGCCAGCGTCGCCGGCGTGGTGGACAACGCGGTGACCGGCGTGCGGGTGGTGAAGGGCTTCGGCCAGGAGGAGCAGGAGGTCGATCGCCTGGAAGGCGCCGGGCGGCTGCTGTACGCCTCGCGGGTGCGCGCGGTCAGGCTGATGGCCCGCTTCAACCCCGCGCTGCAAGCCGTGCCAGCCCTCGGCCAGGTCGGCGTGCTGTGCTTCGGTGGCTGGCTGGCGATTCACGGCGAGATCAGCCTCGGAACGTTCTTCGCGTTCTCCTCCTACATTGCCCAGCTCGTCGGTCCGGTCCGCGCCCTGACCGGCCTGATCACGATCGGTCAGGAAGCGCGGGCCAGCGTCGTCAGGGTGTACGAGGTGATCGACTCCCGGCCGGTGCTGACCGAGAAGCCGGACGCGACCGTGCTCGCCCACGATGCTGTGCAGCCGAACGGCACACGGCAGCCGAACGGCACCCAGCAGCTTGCGGGCACACCGGACGTCGAGCTCGCTGACGTCGCCTTCGGCTACCTGCCGTCCGAGTCGGTGCTGCGCGGGCTGTCGCTGCGGGTCATGCCCGGCGAGACCGTTGCCCTGGTCGGGACATCAGGTTCGGGCAAGTCGACCATCTCACTGCTGCTCCCGCGGTTCTACGACGTCACCGCCGGAGTCATCAGGATCCGCGGGCACGACGTCCGTGACCTCACTCTCGATTCGCTGCGCGCCTCGATCGGCCTGGTGATGGAGGAGAGCTTCCTGTTCTCCGACTCGATCAGCGCGAATATCTCCTACGGCCGACCGGAGGCGACGCGGCGGCAGATCGTCGCGGCGGCGCGGGCGGCCGAAGCCGAGGAGTTCATCAATAGCCTGCCAGACGGCTACGACACCGTGATCGGCGAGCAGGGCCTCACCCTGTCGGGCGGGCAGCGGCAGCGGGTCGCGCTGGCCCGGGCACTGATCACGGACCCGGCCATCCTCGTGCTCGACGACGCGACGTCTGCGATCGACGCGAGGGTGGAGGCCCAGATCCACGAGACCCTGCGCCATGTCATGGCCGGGAGAACCACCCTCCTGATCGCGCACCGCCGCTCTACCCTCCAGCTCGCCGACAAGATCGCGGTCCTGGACGACGGACGCCTGGTGGACCTGGGCACGCACGAAGAGCTGACCGCGCGGTGCCCGCTCTACCGGCTGCTGCTGGCGGGCCCGGGAGACGACGCCGAGGGAGTCGACGCCGGCGAGCTGGCCTACTACGAGCCCGCCGACGGCGGCGCAGCCGACCTCCCCGCCGGACCGACCGCCGGAACTGGCACGCGCGGAACGCCGACGGGGATCACGCCGAGCTTGTGGCCGCTAACGGCGATGACCACGCCCGCCGCCGACAGCCGGCCAGACACAGGGGCGACCGGCGCGCTTCCTGCCGGACAGGCCGCGAGGCAGCTGTCCAGCCAGGCAAGCACGGCGATCGGGCGCGGCATGGGCCTGGGCGGCGGCCGGGCGCGATCGGGCGCCAGCTCGCGGATCGGACTTGGCAGTGCCGACGGCGGGATGCTGGCCGGGGTCCCGCCGACGCCTGAGCTGCTTGCCAAGGTCGCAGCCCTGCCACCAGCCAACGACGAGCCAGGAGTCGATCAGGCCTTCGCCCGGGCCGGCGACTCGCACTTCACGTTGCGCCGGCTGCTCAGGCCGTTCGCTATCGCGCTGATCGCTGGGCTGATCCTGGATGGCCTGGACGCCATCGCCGGGGTCGCCATCCCCTGGCTGATGCGCGGCGGGATCGACCGCGGCATCGGGAACAAGGCCTTCCACGCGATCGTCCTGATCTCCCTGGCAGCGCTGGCGATCGTGCTGGCCGACTGGGTGGTGAACGCCGTGCAGACCGTCGTGGTCGGCCGCAACGGCGAGCGGCTGCTCTACACGCTGCGGGTCAAGATCTTCGCTCAGCTCCAGCGGCTCGGCCTGGACTTCTATGAGCGGGAGATGGCCGGACGGATCATGACCCGGATGACCACGGACGTGGACGCGATGTCAACGTTCCTCCAGACCGGGCTGATCACCATGGTCAACTCCGGCCTCACCTTCATCGGCGTCATGATCGCGCTGCTGCTGATCAACGTCAGGCTCGGTCTCACGCTATTCAGCGTCCTGCCTGTGCTCGTGGTCGCCACGATCGTGTTCCGGGCCAAGTCATCGAGGGCATATGCCGAGGCCAGGGAGAAGGTCAGCGCGGTCAATGCCGACTTCCAGGAGAACGTCTCCGGCCTGCGGGTGGCCCAGGCCTACCGGCGCGAGCAGGTCAACGCCGACCGCTTCGCGGGACTGAGCAGCTCCTACCGCAGGTCGCGGCTGCGTGCTCAGCGCTACATAGCGCTGTACTTCCCGTTCGTGCAGGCACTGTCCACCATCGCCGGAGCGCTCGTCCTGTTCGCTGCCGCCAGCGAAGTGCACAGCGGCCTGCTCACGGCCGGCGGCCTGATCGCCTACCTGCTCTACATCGACATGCTGTTCTCCCCGGTGCAGCAGATGTCCCAGGTCTTCGACGGGTACCAGCAGGCAGCCGTGGGGCTGCGCAGGATCTCAGGTCTGCTGCGAACGCCGACAAGCACCCCGCCGGCCGCCCACCCGGTGCGGGCCGGACGGCTGGCCGGCCGGATCGAGATCCGGGAGGTGCATTTCGGCTATAGCGGTCATTCCCGCGAGGCCATCGCCGGTATCAGCCTGGACATCGCGCCCGGCGAGACCGTGGCGCTGGTCGGCCAGACCGGAGCGGGCAAGTCCACGCTGGTGAAGCTGCTGGCCCGGTTCTACGACGTGACCTCGGGCCGGGTGCTGGTCGACGGCGTCGACATCCGCGACTATGACCTCGGCAGCTTCCGCCAGCAGCTCGGCGTCGTCCCCCAGGAGCCCTACCTGTTCCCAGGGACCGTGCGCGACGCGATTGCCTACGGCAGGCCCGCGGCGAGTGACGCGCAGGTCGAGGCCGCAGCGCGCGGCGTGGGCGCGATCGAGATGATCGCCCGGCTGCCGGGCGGCTTCGACCACGAGGTTGCCGAGCGGGGCCGCAATCTCTCGGCTGGCCAGCGCCAGCTCATCGCTCTCGCCAGGGCCTACCTGGTCGATCCGGCCATCCTGCTGCTCGATGAGGCGACGGCCGCGCTCGACCTGGCGGCCGAGGCCGCGGTGATCCGTGCCACCGAGCAGCTCACGGCCAGGCGGACCACGCTGCTTGTCGCGCACCGGCTGACGACAGCGGCCAGGGCGGACCGGATCGTGGTGCTTGACTCCGGCCGGATCGCCGAGACCGGAACCCACGAAGGCCTGCTCGCCGCCGGCGGCGAGTACGCCGCGCTCTGGGCCGCGTTCACCGGCGCCAGCGCCCTGATCGCCTAGACCAGGGCGCTGGCGCTGGGTCGCCGACCCCTCGTTGCCGGCCGGCGGCCGGCCGCTGGCCGCCAGGATCGGCTGAAATGCTCAGCCCGGGCCGCCCGCCTGACAGCCCGGGCTGAGCCGACGGGTTCACCAGCCGGAAACGCGCTAGGCCGCGCTCTGGGCGGCTCCCACGGGCGAGGCTGACGACGCCAGCTCACGGGGCAGCGTCTCGGTGCCGGCCGAGGCGACCGGCGCCGCCAGTTCCCGAGCACCGATGGGCTCGTGCGGCACCGGGTACGCCTGGCCAGACCGCATCGTCCGCACGTCGCGCGGGATCAGCGCGAGCGCCGAGGCGATCACCGTGATCGCCGCGGCGCCGTATTGCGTCGCCGAGACGCCGATCGCGGCGGCGATCGGGCCGGCCACGACCGCTCCGACCGGCATCCCCATCATCGAGCCAAGGCCGTCGTAGCCGGAGACCCTCGCCAGCATGTCCGGCCGGATCTTGGCGGCCATGGTGACCGTCCAGATCACGCTCATCATCTCGATGGCGATCCCGAGCCCGAACGCGGCCAGGCAGATCACCGGCAGCGGCAGCAGCATCGCCAGGGACAGCGGCGAGATCGCGATCGCGCCGCCGATCAGGGCCACGAACCGCACCGGCCGGGCGGGCGTCCAGCGCAGTGAGACCAGCCCGCCGACGATCAGCCCGACCGCCTCGGCCGAGGTGATCAGCCCCCACGCGGCGGGCCCGCCCAGATGCGCCTTCGCGACCGCCGGACCGAGCACCTGGAATCCGCCGCACCAGGCGGCGAGGACCACGGTGAACTGCAGCACCGTCGCCCACAGCCAGGTGTGTGACCTGAACTCCGACCAGCCCTCGCGCAGCTCGCGGATCACGCTCGGGGCGTGCGCCCGCTCGCGCTCGCGCGGCTGCACCCGGATGGCCAGCAGCAGCGGGATCGTGCCCAGCATGCCGATGCCGCACACGGCAAGCGCCCAGCCAGGGCCGAAGACCGCGACGCAAGCTCCGGCCAATGCCGCGCCCGCCATCTGGGCGCCGTTCATGCCGAGCCTGCTGATCGCGCTGGCCTCCTGCATCTGCTCCGCCGGTACCAGCGTGGGAAGCAACGCCATGGACGCCGGGTAGAAGATCGCCATTCCGCTGCCGGTCAGCATCTCCAGGCCGACCATCACCCAGAGGTTCGGGCGGCCAGACAGCACCAGGATGCCGAAGGTACCCTCGCCGACGGCGATCATGACGTTCGCCCCGATGATCACCAGATGCGGCGCGGCGCGGTCGGCGATGACGCCGCCAACCAGGAGGAAGATCAGCGACGGGCCGAGCTGCGCGGCGAGCACGTAGGACAGGTCGGCAGTGGATCTGGTTACGTCGAGCACCGCGAAGGACACGCCGACCAGCGAGAAGGTCGCCGCCATCGGGGCAAGCAGGCGGTCGGCCAGCAGCAGCCGGAAATTCCGGTTGGCAAGGACGGGAAAGCGGCGCACGAGCGCACGCGTAAACATGACAAAAGTCCAATCTGAACAGATAACCGGCTGACCGATCCTAACCGCGCGGCCCTCGCGCACCCAACCGGTTTTCGCCCGGCACGCGGCCAGCACCGCAAGACCAGGCCTGCCACTACGGGGCCCGGTCCCGGCCGTGCTCGCAGGTCCTGAGCGCAGCCGACTCGGTCCCGAAGGGTGCTCGGTCCTGAGCGCGGCCGGCCCGGTCCCGAGGGGTGCTCGGTCCTGAGCGCGACCGGCTCGGTCCTGAGCGCGACCGGCCCGGTCCCGAGGGGTGCTCGGTCCTGAGCGCGACCGGCTCGGCTCTTGAGCGCG
>DATNIU010000160.1:0-9253 GCA_035604275.1 Streptosporangiaceae bacterium
GCGGGTCGCCGCTGGGTCGGCGGCGTGCAGGCTGGCTTCGCCCTGCCTAAGGCTTTCTCGCCACGCCGCCGAACGCGTCGATCTCGGCCGGCTCTTCTGCTAGCGGAGCGCCCTGAGGACGCCACCGAGTACACGAGACCACGCCGGGCGCTACCAGCTCCAGGCCTTCGAAGAAGCTGGCGATCTCCCCGGGAGTGCGAAGGACGTACGGGAGCGCACCGCTGTCGTTGTAGCCCTGCTGCGCCTCCTCGGCGGGGTGGCCGGCGACGGCGCTGGTGCCGTCCATCACCGACAGGTAGCTGCCGGACGGCACCGCGTCCACGAACTGGCGCACGATCGAGCGCGCCTCGTCAAGGTCGGTGAGGTGCCCGAGGACACCGTTCAGGATGATCGCGATGGGCTGGGTGAAGTCCAGGGTCTCGGCGGCGCCTGCCACGACCTTGCCCGGATCGCGGAGATCGGCCTCGAGGTAGGCGGTCTCGCCCTCCGGGGTGCTGGTCAGCAGGGCCCGGGCGTGGGTCAGCACGAGCGGGTCGTTGTCGGCGTAGACGATGCGCGACTCGGGCGCCTCCCGCTGCGCGAGCTCGTGGGTATTGTCCTCCGTCGGCAGGCCAGTGCCGACGTCGAGGAACTGCCGGATCCCCGCCTCCGAGACCAGGTAGTGGATGGCGCGTGCCAGGTACTGCCGGGAGCCGCGGGCGATGTCGGCTATGGCAGGGAATACCTGGCGGAACTCGTCACCGGCCGCGCGGTCGACCTCGAAGTTGTCCTTGCCGCCCAGCCAGTAGTTCCAGATCCGGGCCGAGTGCGGCACCGTCGTGTCGATCGCTGTCCTGGTAACGTCGGCACGTTCTTCGGGGTCGTAGTCGGCCGCGCTCATCGAGCGGTCCTCAGTCACGGTGAATCCTTGCGTCGTTGTATTGGTTCGATCTAGTCCGAACGGTTATTTCCACCTTATCCCCGGGCCGTCCGTGAACCGCCATTACGCTAGCGCTCCGCGGCCAATGTCGCCGCTTACCAGACATGGTGTCCGTCGGCTGGCTGCGGTAAATCCCCGAACGCGTCGCCAGGTTCCGTGACAGGCTCGGTGACCGGACCGCGTCGATCGCCTGCCTCAGAACGCGCAGTACATGACGTGCAGGCCCACATGCCCGAGGGTCGGGTGCGCGAACGCGCCGGGAACCGTGCCGATCACGGTGAAGCCAAGCCGCTGGTAGAGCTCCACGGCCGACCGATTCGACTCGGCTACGGCGTTGAACTGCATACCCGCGTATCCGCATTCCCTCGCCCAGTCGAGCGCGAACCGGCACAGCGCCCCGCCCACGCCCTTGCCCCTGGCCTCGGCGGCGACCATGAAGCTCGCGGTCGACACGTGCGAGCCCGGCCCGGCGCGGTTCGGCCCCATCTTCGCGGTACCGACCACCCGGTCGGCCTCGATCGCCACGACGGTCAGCCCCGGCGGTGCCTCGACCCAGATGTCGCGCGCCTGCTCGGCGGTCATCAGGGGGTCGTAGGTGAACGTCTCCTGCGCCCGGGTGACCTCACGGACGATCGGCCAGACGTCAGGCCAGTCGGCATCGGCGAACTCTCGGATCTCCACCGCGAGCAAGGTAGCCGGGATCGGCTGCCCAGGCAAGCGCGGCGGGCAGGCCGGCCGCGGACGGGCTGGATCAGGCGTCCTCCCGTGGCCACAGCTCCATCAGCTGCGCCGGGCTGATGTTGCCTCCGCTGCAGACGATCGCCACCTTCCGGCCCGCGAACCGTTCCGGCGAGCCGAGCACAGCCGCGAGCGACGCCGCGCCGGCCGGCTCCACCAGGTTGCGGGTCTTGGAGATCATCGTCCGCGTCGCGCTCTTCAGCGCTTCCTCGGAGACCAGGACGAAGTCGTCAAGCAGCTCCCGCAAGATCCGCTGCGGCAGCTCGAAGGCCGTGCGGGTCGCCAGCCCCTCAGCGAACGTCCCCATCGTGTCGGCTACGAGCTCCCGGGCCCGCCACGACCGGTAGGCCGCCGGAGCCGCCTCGGCCTGCACGCCGATCACCTCGATCGACGGGCGGACCGCCTTGGCCACCACGCAGGCTCCGGCCGCCCCGCTGCCGCCGCCGACCGGCACCACGATCACGCCGGTATCCGGCTGCGCTTGGAGAATCTCCAGCGTGTAGGTGGCGACGCCGGCGATGAGCGCGGGCTCGTTGCCGGAGTGGATGTACCGGTATCCGCGTTCGGACGCCTGCTTCTCGCAGTACTCGCGCGCGTCGTCGAAGTCGCGGCCATGGAAGATCACCTCGGCGCCGAGCGCCCGCATGGACTCCACCTTCACCGGGTTGGCCTGCTCCGGCATGCACACGATCGCGTGCACGCCGAACAGTTCTGCCGCGTACGCGACCGACTGGCCGTGGTTGCCGGTCGAGGCCGTGATGACGCCCCGGTCCCGCTCGTCCGCGTCCAGCTGGCGGATCAGGTTCACACCGCCCCGGACCTTGAAGGCGCCCACCGGCTGGTGGTTCTCGTGCTTGACCCACACCTGGGCGCCGGTCAGCTCGGCGAGCGCGGGATAGCGATAGAGCGGAGTTGGCCGCAGGAACGGCGCGATGCGCGCGCGGGCCGCGAGAACGTCGGCAAGGTCCGGGACAGCCGGTGCGGTCACGCCACATGTCTACCACGTACGGCCGGGCCGCTGTACTCCTCGATTGAGCGGCACCGGCATGGTTCGCGTTATTATCCTCCGGACTCTGGTTTCCGTGACCGTTTCGGCGGGCCGCCGGTCCGGCTGGCCGCGAGGCGGGTATCGGGAGGAACGCCGGGCTGGGTGCGTGCCGCCCGGCTGCGGCGCGATCTGACGTGGGCGGGGGCGGCAGGATCCGATGACGACCGAACTGACCGGGCGCACCGCGGTCGTGACCGGCACCGCGCACGGCATCGGCACAGCGATCGCCGACGCGCTCGCCGGCGACGGAGCGACCGTCTTCCGGGTCGACAGGGACGAAGCCGACCTGACCAGTGCCGGCGCGGTACGGAAGTACTTCGCCGGGCTCGGCGCCGTCGACATCCTGGTCAACAACGCCGGAGGCGTCTGCGGACAGGTCGGCCGCCCGCTGGAGGAGGTGACCGGCGAGGCCTGGGATGAGGTGGTCGGCGCCAACCTGACCAGCGTTTTCCTGTGCACGCGGGCGGTTGTGCCGGCGATGAAGGAGCGCCGCTGGGGCCGGATCGTCAACATCTCGTCCACCGCCGGCCGCAGTGTCAGCAGGACCGGGATCCAGGCTTACGCCAGCGCGAAAGCGGCCCAGATCGGGTTCACCCGGCAGATGGCGCATGAGCTCGGGCCATACGGCATCACGGTCAACTGCATCGCCCCGGGATTCATCCGCTCCAACCCGACGACCGAGCGGCAATGGCAGAGCTACGGCGAGGAGGGCCAGCGGGAGCTGGTGGCGGGCATCGCCATGCGCCGGCTGGGAGAGCCGGCCGACATCGCCAACGGCGTGCAGTTCCTCGTCGCCGAGCGGTCGTCGTGGATTACCGGGCAGACGATCTCGATCGATGGTGGACATGCTTTTCTTTGATCCCGATGACGCCGGTTACCTGCGGGAGCTGGGCGAGTTCATAGCGGTGCCGAGTGTCAGCAGGGACGCGACGGCGCAGACGATGCGGGCCGCGGCGGACTGGCTCGCCGGGCAGCTCGCGTTCGCCAGCGGCCGGGTGGTGCAGACCGGCGGTCATCCGGTGGTCCAGGGCGAGTGGCTCGGCGCCGACGGAGCGCCGACCATCCTCGTGTACGGGCACTATGACGTGCAGCCGACCGGCGATCTGGCCGAGTGGGTGACGCCCCCGTTCGTGCTGCACGTGGACGGCGACGTGGTCCGGGGGCGGGGGGCCACGGACGACAAGGGCCCGGTCTACATCGTGCTCAAGACCGCCCAGGCATTCATGGCCCAGGAGCACGCCCTGCCGCTCAACGTGAAGTTCCTGTTCGAGGGCGAGGAGGAGATCGGGAGCCCGAACCTCCCCGCATTCCTGAGCGAGCACGCCGCGGAGCTGGCCGCCGACCTCGCCGTGTCCGCGGACGGGGCCATGTGGCGGGTGACCGAGCCGTCACTCTCGCTCGCGTCCAAGGGCCTCGTCACGATGGACATCGTCGTCACCGGGGCCAACACGGACCTGCATTCGGGCCGGTTCGGAGGGACCATCGCCAACCCGCTGCACATGCTCAGCGGCATCCTGGCGAGCCTGCACCAGCCGGACGGGACGGTCGCCGTCAAGGGCTTCTACGACGGCATCGGAGAGCTGACCGCGGCGCGCCGCGGCGAGATCGCCGCCGTGCCGTTCGACGAGCGGTCGTACCTGGACGCGCTCGGGCTGGACGAGGCGCACGGCGAGGCCGGGCTCAGCACGCTCGAGCGGCTCTGGGACAGGCCGACGCTCGAGGTCAATGGCGTCAGGGGCGGCGGGAAATACACGGTGATCCCGCACGTGGCGGTGGCTCACGTGTCCTGTCGCCTGGTCCCTGGGCAGGATCCGGACCGGGTCATCGAGGCCATCGCCGCCCATGTCGCGGCCCAGGCGGCACCGGGAGTGCGAGTTGAGGTGCGCGCCGACGAGGCCAGGGTGCCCGCCTACACGATCGCCGCCGGGCATCCGGCCATCCGGGCGGCGACGGCCGCGCTGGAGGCCGTCTACCCGGGCGAGCAGGTGCTGCTCGTCTCGGTGCCGGGCACCCTGCCGGCGACGGCCCTGTTCGAGCGGGCGCTCGGCGCCAAGACGCTGTTCTTCTCGTTCTCGACCGCCGACGAGAAGCTGCACGCACCCAACGAGTTCATCCGCATCCGCCGGCTGCGCGAGGGGATGCGAGCGTGGGAGGAGCTGTGGCGCCGGCTTGCCTCCGGCCCGCATCGGCTGCCGGCCCTGACACGGCCGGAGGCGGGCCCGCCGGAGGCGGCCCCGCGGACACGGCCGGAGGCGGCCCCGCGGACACGGCCGGACGCGGCCCCGCGGACACGGCCGGAGGTGGCCGGCGATGGCTGATCCGCCGCGGCCGGCCGGCGGCCCGGCCGGGCAGGGCAGCTACCGCGCCTACTCCTATCTCACCGCCGGGGTCGACTTCCGGCAGTTCGAGCTGGCACCGGAGTTCGGCCGGGTGCCGCCGTATGCCGCCGGGCTGACCGGGCAGCAGGAGCAACGGGCGCGCGAGCTGCTGACCAGCAGCCTCGTGATCAGCCTGCACGATCATCCGGTCCGGTTCCCGCTGCGGATGGAGGAGACGCCGGAGTACAACCGCACCGGGCGCCAGCACGCCGCCTACGCCGGCCTCGCAGCGTCGGGGATGACCGTGGTGTTCGACAACATGATGGACGGCACGGCCTGCGTCACGGGGAACGCGCCCTGGCGGTGGAACGACATCATCACCGACCTCGGGATGCGCCAGGCGGACCTCGCTCATGCCGGGGACGTCATGGTGATCCGCACGGTCGCCGACATCGACCAGGCGCACAGCTCAGGCCGGGTTGGCCTGGTGTTCGGGCTGGAAGCGGCGACGCCGATCGAGAACGAGCTCGACCGCCTGGACGTGCTCTACGGACTCGGCCTGCGGCAGATCGGGATCGCGTACTCCGACGCCAACGCGCTCGGCAGCGGCCTGAGCGAGACCCGCGACGGAGGGCTCACCGCCTTCGGCCGCCGTGCGGTGACCCGGATGAACGCGCTCGGCCTCGCCATCGACCTCTCCCACTCCTCCGACCGCACCGCCCTCGACGTATGCCAGCACACCGACCGGCCGGTGTTCCTGACCCACGCCGGAGCGCGGGCGGTCTGGGACACGGCCCGGATGAAGCCCGACGACGTCCTGCGTGCGGTGGCCGGCACCGGCGGCGTGATCGGCATGTCGGCCGCACCGCACACCACCTTGTCGGCAGCGCACCGGCGGCACTCGATCGAGTCGGTGATGGACCACTTCAAGTACTGCGCCGATCTGGTCGGCATCGAGCACGTGGCGTTCGGGCCGGACACGCTCTACGGCGACCACGTCCGGCTGCACAAGATCTTCGCCCACCTGCTCAGCCTGAGCGCCACCCGCGGGCCGGACTTCGAGCCCGTCGGGTACGTCGACGGGCTGGAGAACCCGACCGAGAACTTCGCGAACATCTGCGGCTGGCTCGTGAAGCACGGCTTCGACGACGCGGCGATCCGGGCCGTCATCGGCGGCAACATCTACCGGGCGCTC
Source organism: Streptosporangiaceae bacterium (assembly GCA_035604275.1). Lineage (GTDB taxonomy): Bacteria > Actinomycetota > Actinomycetes > Streptosporangiales > Streptosporangiaceae > Chersky-822. The sequence goes on from DATNIU010000160.1 coordinate 6,219, forward strand.
CAGGCGATCTGGATCTGACCGCGACGCCTACCCGGACACGGCGCTGGCGCCGAGGCTCGCGGTCACCGTGGACAGTCGAACGTATATGATTGCGTATATGACCACTCCGATGACGACGCTGCGGGTACGTTCTGCCACCCGCGACAGGGTCAACGCCCTGGCAGCAGACGAATTCGGCGGCGCAGCGGCGGACAAGGTGATCGACGCGCTGCTCGCCGATCATCAGAAGATCAAGATTCTGGAAGCATACGATCGGCTCGCTGCCGACCCGGAACAGTGGCGCGACTACCTTGCCGAACTCGAGGAATGGGACGCGACGGCGGGCGACGGCCTGGACGACGAGTGAGCAGAATTGCGCGGCCATGGCAGGTATGGGCTGCGGACCTCAATCCAACAGTTGGCGCCGAGCAGCGTGGACGGCGGCCCTGCGTCGTGGTCTCTTCCAGCCTGCACTGCGCGTTCCCGATCCCGATGGTGATCGTTGTGCCGCTGACGACCGTAGACCGGGGACTGCCGCACCATGTCCCGATCACATCGTCCTCATCCGGCGTTGACCGGCCAAGCTGGGCCCGAACGGAGGACATCCGGGCAATATCCGAGCAGCGACTAGTTTCCCGCAGGCCACTTGGGGTCCTGTTGCCAGCCGAGAGGGAAGCTGTGCAGGCACAACTTCGGCTGATGATCGACATCTGACCCGGGCGCATTGCGGACACCCGGTGGCCGCGCTGGGACTATGAAATACTCGCCGAGGTTGCGAATATCGCTCGTGTGCCGCAAAGACCTATCGTCAGGCTGGCCCGCTGACGACAGCCTCGCGTTCCGCCATCAGGTCGGCGATGGCGATGGCGCCGGGATCGGACTCGGTCCGCAGCTCCGTGATGACCCTGGCTCGGTCTTCCGGGGTGCGGTTCTGGCTGAGCTTGTCCTTCGCCTCGACCTGAGTGACCAGCATCTCGACGCCGACGATGGCCCGCAGCTGGCCGGCGATGAACTTCTCCGGCGCGTCCGTGACCCACCAGCGGCCCTCCCGGTCGTGCTCGTACCGCTCGGTCAGCCGGGTCACGATGCGCAGCAGCCAGTCGGCATCGCGGTGGAACGTGACCGGCCCGGTGAAGTGCACGGCTGTGTAGTTCCAGGTCGGGACCGTCCTGCCGTGCTGCCTCGTGCTCTCATACCAGGACGGCGAGATGTACGCCTGCGGGCCGTGCACGATGGCCAGCGCGGGCACCCCCGGTGCCGCCGTGCTCCACTGCGGGTTGGCCAGGGCCATGTGGCCGAGCAGCCTGCCGTGCTCACCGGACTCTCTGTCCCAGATCACCGGCAGCAGGCTGGCCACCGGCCGGGCGCCGTCGAACGTCACCAGGTCGGCCGCGCCGGCCTGGTCGACAAAGGCTGCGACTCTTTCCAGATCATCAGCGGCAAAGTGCGCGGGAACGTACATATCTCCAGGCTATCCGCCCTGCCAGCGTCCGGGCGGCCGCGGGAGAAGCTGCTGAGAGGGACCCATCGCGTTTCTCGCGGAAGGAGATTGCGTGGTGTGCGGGCGGCCTGGCCCGCATCCCCGCGTCCTGCAGGGTCCCTCTCATCACCTTCATCACACCGCACTCACGGCCCGCCCGCCACAGTCGTCCGGCCGTGAACCTGAGGACCTTCGGCCATTGCGCGCCCCGCCGGTCCCGTGGACGACCACGCTCAGCTGGCCTCGCCGCGGCGGACCGGGCCTGCGGGTGCCAGGCCAGCGCGGAACTGTTCGTTATCCAATAAAGGCAGTTACGGGCGGCGGGGCCGCCGGCCAGCAGCCGTCTGGCCCGGCGAAGCCGTAGCGGTGGCCTGGCGGGCCGGGCCGAAGACGCCGGCGGCCATCCGGAGGCGGGCGCCGTCGGACCGTTCCTGCTCATCGATCGCCAGCGCGACCTCGGCACGGGCCTGCTCGAGGCGCGGGATCAGCCGGTCCCTGATCGCGCGGAGGCGGTATCTGGTCGCCACCGACTCGGCCTCGATGATCCGCAGGGCCTCCGCGGCCACGGCATGCCGGACCGCCGCCGCCAGGGCGTCCGCGTGGGCGCGCCTGGCCTGCTCGACCGTCGGGCCCGCCCACGGGACCGGGCCGGGAGGCGGCGAGCAAGTACCGGCCGCCGGATGGCGCACGCCGATCGTGACCGTGTAGCTGATCCGCACATCGGCGTGACCGGCTGCTTCCGCCAGCCTGATGCCCCGCTGCCCGCTGAGCACCGCGGCGAGCAACTGTGCCCGGTCGGCCTCGGCACAGCGCGCCTGCCACTCCCGCTCGGTCCGGGCGGCCGCCGCGCGCAACTCGCCGAGTTCCGCCTGGAGGATCCGCAGCTTGCGGTCGAGCAGGTCGGCGCCGCGCCGGGCCGTATTCAGGCGCCGGTCCAGCCAGAGCCGTCCCGCCCGCCCAGGTGGCACCGCGATCCGTGGTCCGGTCATTGCCCGTCGCGCCGATCCGGCCCCGCGTCGCCCGGGTAGTAGGCGTCGAGCGCCTGGGCCGACAGCATCGCCAGGTCACGGCGCGGCAGCGTGCCGAGCACCTGCCAGGCCAGCCGCAGCGTCTCCTCGAGACTGCGGCTTTCCTGAGGTCCCTGGCTGATCAGGTGCGTCTCGAAAGCCAGCTCGAGGTTCTGGTACCGCCGGTCAGACTCGCTCAGCGCGGCGGTCCCGATCAGCTCCGACAGCTCGCGTGCCCGGCGGGCGGACGCCAGGGCGGCCAGCGTCTGGGCGGCCACATCCAGGTGATCGGCCCTGGTCCGGCCGGGACCGGCGCCGCTGCGCATCAGCCTGGACAGCGAGGACAGCGCGTCGACCGGCGGGTAGATGCCACGCCCGTGCAGATCGGCGGAGAGCACGATCTGTCCTTCGGTGATGTAGCCGGTCAGGTCGGGCACCGGATGCGTGATGTCACCGGCCGGCATGGTGAGTACCGGTACTTGGGTGACCGAGCCGGCGCATCCGTACATCCGACCGCAGCGTTCGTAGATCGAGGCGAGGTCGCTGTAGAGGTACCCCGGGTAGGCGCG
>DATNIU010000161.1:0-8470 GCA_035604275.1 Streptosporangiaceae bacterium
GCGCCGATCGTGCCAGGCCCGGCAGCCGCAGCTCGCCTGGCGACCGGTACAAGTGGATCGCGCTGTCCAACACCACGCTCAGCATGACGATGGCCACGATCGACGCGTCGATCGTGATCATCTCCATGCCGGCCATCTTCCGCGGCATCCATCTCGATCCGACCACTCCTGGCAACATCGGCTATCTGCTCTGGATGATCATCGGATACCTGCTTGTCATGGCGGTGCTGGTGGTCACGCTGGGCCGTCTCGGCGACATGTTCGGCCGGGTCCGGATCTACAATCTCGGCTTCGTCGTCTTCACCCTCGCATCGATCGCGCTGTCCCTCGACCCGTTCACCGGCAGCGGCGGAGCCCTGTGGCTGATCCTGTGGCGCATGGTCCAGGCATTCGGCGGCGCGATGCTCATGGCCAACTCGGCCGCGATCCTGACCGATGCCTTTCCGGCCAGGCAGCGCGGCATGGCCCTCGGCATCAACCAGATCTGCGGCATCTCGGGCCAGTTCATCGGGCTGCTGCTGGGCGGCGTGCTCGCCGCGTGGGACTGGCGCGCGGTGTTCTGGGTCAACGTGCCGATCGGCGTCTTCGGCACGATCTGGTCCTACCGGAAGCTGCGGGAGATCGCCAGTGCCCACCGCGCCAGGATCGACTGGTGGGGCAATATCACCTTCGCCGCCGGCGCCGGCCTCCTGCTGGTCTCGATTACCTACGGCATCCAGCCCTACGGCGGGCACCCGATGGGCTGGACCAGCCCGCGCGTGCTCGGCGGCCTGGCCGGCGGCACAGCCCTGCTTGTGATCTTCGGACTGATCGAGACGAGGATCGCGGAGCCGATGTTCCGCCTCGGCCTGTTCCGTATCCGGGCGTTCGCCGCCGGGAACACGGCGAGCCTGCTGAGCTCGATCGCCAGGGGCGGCCTGCAGTTCATGCTGATCATCTGGCTGCAGGGAATCTGGCTGCCGCTGCACGGCTACGACTTCACCCAGACCCCGCTGCGGGCGGGCATTTACCTGCTCCCGCTCACCGCCGGGTTCCTGATCGCCGGGCCGCTCTCGGGCATCGCTTCGGATCGCTACGGCCCGCGTCCGTTCGCCACGGCCGGCCTGCTGGTCTCCTCGGCTGCGTTCGCCGGCCTTCTCCTGCTGCCCGTCGACTTTCCCTACTGGATGTTCGCGCTGATCATCTTCGGCAACGGGATCGGCTCCGGCCTGTTCGCGTCCCCCAATACCTCGGCGATCATGAGCAGCGTCCCGGCCAGCTACCGCGGCTCGGCCTCCGGCATGCGGTCCACGTTCCAGAACTCCGGCATGTCGCTGTCGATCGGCATCTTCTTCTCGCTGATGATCGCCGGGCTCGCGGCCACCCTCCCGCGCACGCTGACCGCCGGCTTGCGCGCGCACGGGGTGCCGGCGCACGTGGCGGCGCACATAGCCAGCCTGCCTCCGGTCAGCACGCTGTTCGCCTCTTTCCTCGGCTACAACCCGATCGGCAGCCTGCTCAGGCCGTCGGGTGTGCTTGCCAGCCTGCCCAGCCCGGATGCGGCCGTGCTGACCAGCAAGGAGTACTTCCCGCACCTGATCGCCGGGCCGTTCCACCACGGGCTGGTCGTAGCCTTCAGCGTCGCCATCGCCATGTCGCTGGCTGCCGCGGTGGTGTCGCTGCTGCGCGGCGGTCAGTTCTATTACGACTCTCCCGACGAGCCCCCGATCGACGGCGCCTCGCCCGAAGTCCCGGTGGCCGTCGCCGACCGCGATAGCGAGCCGGCCCGGCCGGCCGGCAAAGCCGCGGCCACGGGCCTCGGCGCAATGCCCCGGCCGACGTTGTTCCAGCCGGACGACGCTCGCCCATAGGAGGCCGCACCGGCCCGATTCCGCCGCAAGCGCGCTTATGACGCTGCCGCCTCCGCCAGAGTAGGATGACCGGGTGCCCCGATATGAGTATCGCTGCCGTGCCTGCGGAGATACCTTCGAGCGGACCCGCCCGATGAGCGAGTCGTCCGCGCCGAGTGCCTGCCCGCAGGGGCATGACGACACCGTCAAGCTGCTGTCAACGATCGCGGTCGGCGGCCGGGCCGACGCGGCGGCGCCTGCCCCGCGTGGCGGCTGCTGCGGCGGCGGCTGCGGCTGCGGCTGACCGGCCGCACCAGACCTGACCGGCCGCACCAGACCTGACCGGCCGCACCCGGCCTGACCGGCCAGCCAGCGTCGGCCGAGAGGTGGGTCACTACCCGTCGGGTGCAGTGCCCTCGTTTTGCGCAGTAGCCCGTGTTCCAGTTCACAGGGCCGGCTGGCCCGGCCGCCGGAGTCCGAGGACAGGTCCGGGCAGCCCGATTTGCCGGCCCGGGCGCCTGCCCGCGATCGTCCGGCCTGGCGTGTTTCCTCTCAGAGCCCGCCGGTAGGGTGGCTGGGACCGAGCCGCTGGAGGACCGCGATGTCGACATTGCCCGCCGAGCTCTTCTACGCGGAGATCGAGGCGAGCACGGCGGTGCTCGCAGCCCTGGTGGACAGCGCCGATCAGGACCTGCCGATCCCGACCTGCCCGGACTGGACACTCCGCCAGCTGGCTACTCACGTCGGGCGCGCGCAGCGGTGGGCGGCCGAGATCGTGGCTACCCGGTCAGCCGAGATGATCCAGTTCCGGGCGGTGCCCGATGGCAGGCTGCCCGATGACCCGGCTGCCCGCGGCCGCTGGCTGACCAGCGGTGCCGCCCGCCTGGTCGAGGTGCTGCGGGAGGCGGGAGAGGACCTGGTCTGGACCTTCAACGGGCTTGGCCCGGCCGGTTTCTGGGCCCGCCGGATGGCGAACGAGACCCTGGTGCACTGCGCGGACGCGCAGCTGGCCGCGGGCGACGAGGTCACCATCCCCGCGGAGATCGCCGCCGACGCGATCGACGAATGGCTCACCATGATCACCGCGCCGCTGACCGGGCAGCCTGATCCGCGGGCAGAGGCGCTGCCGCAGGGCCGGACACTTCATGTGCACGCGACCGACTCCGCGCTCAGCCAGGCTGGCGAGTGGCTGGTCAGCAACACCGATGGCCACGTCGAGGTCCAGGCCAGCCACGCCAGGGGCGATGTGGCGATCACCGGCCCGGCGGCGCGCCTGCTGCTCGTCCTGCTCCGCCGGCGACCAGCCACGGACCCGGCGGTGCGCGTCCTCGGCGACCGCGAACTGCTTGATCAGTGGCTCGCGCACTCGTCGTTCTAGCCCTCAGCCTGTCCGGCCCGTCCGGCCGGGCCCGGCTCAGCCCGGCCGAGTTCCGGCCAGCCGCCGCCGCTCCGCCGTCACGGTCGCCATCGGCGGCTCCGCGTAGCCACGATCCGCCGGGCGATCGCGCGGGCCGGAGCCGCGCCGGGCGGCATCACCTGACGCGGCGCGGCTACCGGTAGGCTGGTTCACCTGACCGAATGTGCTCCGGTGTCGTGAGGTAGTGCCATTGCAGAAGGCCCTGCGGGAATTCGTGCTCGTCGGCGCCGCGGACACGCCAGCAGACGTCCCGCAGATCGCTGACCCCAGGTTCGGCATCACCGACGGTGGCAAGGCCCGCACGTTGCGCAGGACCTGGCTCGACACCTTCGACTGGCGCCTGTACCTGGCCGGCCTGACCCTGGAGCTCCGCACCGGCCGAGGCACCGCCGAGCTGGTCCTGACCGCCCGGGACGGCGAGCTGATCGCGGCCGAGCGCACCGGCGGCAGCACGTCCGCCGGGAGCGCTTCCGGGTCCGCCGACGGGCGGCCGCACTGGCCGTGCCTGGCCGGGGAGCTCTCGCTCGGCCCGCTGCGGGAGCACCTGACGCCGGTCATCGGCGTCCGGGCGCTGCTTCCGGTCGCCCGGGCGACCAGCGTGCTGATCGAGCGGCGGGCGGTCAACGCCGACGACAAGACGATCGCCACGCTGACCCTCGACCGGATGACGGTGACCTATCCGAGATCGGGGCCGGCCCCGGCCCGGCTCACCGTCAGCGCCCTGCGCGGCTATCAGGCCCAGGCGTCCAGGCTGACGGACGCCCTGACCGCAGCGCCTGGCGTGGTGGCCGCCGCCGCGCCCGCGTTCGAGTCCGCCCTGGCCGCCGCTGGCCGCAAGCCAGGCGATTACACCAGCAAGATTGACGTCCAGCTCACCGGCTCGATGCCGGCCGCGCTCGCGCTCGTCACCGTTCTCGGCAGGCTCTTCGACACCGTCGAGGCCAACCTCTCAGGGACCATCCGCGATGTGGACACCGAATTCCTGCACGACCTGCGGGTCGCGGTGCGCCGGACACGGTCGGTGCTCAAGACGGCCGGCAGCATCCTGCCGGCCAGCCTGGCCAGCCGCTACCGGCCCGAGTTCAAGTGGCTCGGCGACCTGACCACGCCCACCCGCGACCTGGACGTGTACCTGCTCGGCTACTCGTCGATGGCGGGAAAGCTGGTCGCCGCGACGGCTGAGGAGCTCCAGCCGTTCCGCGACCACCTGGGACGACAGCATTCCCTGGCGCAGCGGGAGCTAGCCAGGGGACTGCGCTCGGCCAGGTTCGCCAGGCTGACCAGCCAGTGGCGCGAGGACCTGGCGCAGATCGCCGCGGCACCGCCCCGCCGGCCGCCCGTCGGCAGGCTGGCAGCCCGCCAGATCGCCAGGGCCCACCGGCGGGTGATCTCCGACGGCAAGGCGATCACCGCCACATCTCCCCCTGGGTCCCTGCATGAGCTTCGCAAGCGCTGCAAGGAGCTTCGCTACCTGCTGGAGATCTTCGCGTCTCTGCATGACCCGGCGGAGCAGTGGCAGGCCGTCAACGAGCTGAAGGCTCTGCAGGACTGCCTGGGCGAGTTCCAGGACACTGAGGTGCAGCAGGCCGAGCTCCGCGATTTCGCCGCGCAGATGATGGCGGACCGGAGCGCGCCGGCCGCGACACTGCTCGCCATGGGCGAGATCGCGGCTGCGCTGGCGATCAGGCAGCGGCGCGCCAGGAGTGAGTTCGGCGGGCGATTCGCCGAATTCGCCAGCCCGCAGGGCCTGGCCAGGATCGGCGCTCTGACCCGGGTGGTGGCATGAAGATCCTGGCGACCTACAACATCAAGGGTGGCGTGGGCAAGACCGCCACCGCGGTCAACATCGCCTACCTGGCGGCCAAGGACGGCTACCGGGTCCTGCTCTGGGACCTGGACCCGCAGGCGGCGGCCAGCTTCCTGTTCCGGGTCAGGCCGCGGGTCAAGGGCGGAGGCAAGGCGCTGATCGCGGGCAAGCGGCCGGTCGACGACGCGATCAAGGCGACCGACTTCGACAACCTTGATCTGCTGCCCGCCGATTTCACCTACCGGAATCTGGATCTGCACCTCGACAGCGAGCGCAAGTCCACCCGGCGGCTGCGCAGCCTGCTGACACCGCTGCGGCGCGAGTACGACGTGGTGGTGCTCGACTGCCCGCCGAGCATCTCGCTGCTCTCCGAGAACGTGCTGCACGCGGCCGACATGCTGCTTGTCCCGCTGATCCCGACCACGCTGTCGGTCCGCACCCTGGACCAGCTCACTGAGTTCATCGCCGACTTCGACGGGCACCGGCCGCAGATCCTGGCCTTCTTCTCGATGATCGACCGGCGCAAGCGGCTGCACCTGGAGATCGCCGCGCAGCTGCCCGCTCAGCGCGACGACGTGGCAGCCACCGCGATCCCGGCCCTGTCGGCGATCGAGCAGATGTCGGTGCGGCGGACCCCGGTCGCCGCGTCAGCTCCGCGCAGCCAGGCCGCGCGCTGCTACCGCGAGCTGTGGCAGGAGGCGCGCGAGCGCGCCAAGCTGCCCGACCCGGCGCCACAGCCCTGACCGGCTCGCTCCGCACACCCTGTTCGCGCGCCGTAGCGCGCTCGCGGTCGATTCTCAGCCCCTGCGACTGAGGATCGACCGCGATTACGGAACCAGCCCGCTAGTCAAGCTCCTGAATGAAGCCGATCATCGCCCGGCTGACCTCGGCCGGGCGCTCCTGCTGGGTCCAGTGCCCGCAGCCGGGCAGCAGAACGGGCTCCCGCAGCCGCGGCGCGCAGTCTCTTAGCTGGGCGAGCATCGCCGGGCCGCCGGAGAACGCGACCACCAGGTCCCGGTCGCCGGCCAGGTAAAGCGCCGGCACCGTGACCGGCGCGTGCTGCCATGCCGCCGTCAGCTCCCAGCTCCGGTCCAGGTTGCGGTACCAGTTCAGCGGTCCGGTGAAGCCCGGCTCCGCGTACTCGGCGGCGAAGACCTCGATGTCGTCGGCGGTCAGCCAGGCAGGGAGCGCCGAGGGTTCCGGGCACAGGTCGAGGAACTCGCCGCCGGGCGGAACGACCGGAGTGCCACCCATCGGGCCGTCGCCGGAGGCGGCGACCAGCAGCCTGCGGAACGTGGCACTCCGATCACGGCTGAGCTCGGCGTCGGCCACGCCAGGGGCCTGGAAGTAGCAGATGTAGAAGCCGTCGGTGTAGAAGGCCCGCAAGGTCTCCACCGGCCGGGCACTCCCCCTCGGCCGGTAGGGAACGCTCAGCCCGATCACGCCGCGCACCCGGTCCGGCCGGAACAGCGCGGTGTTCCAGGCGACCGGGGCGCCCCAGTCATGCCCGGCCACGACCGCCTGGCTCTCGCCGAGCGCGTCCATCAGCGCGATCACGTCACCGGTCAGGTGCAAGATCGTGTAGTCGTCCACCCGGGCCGGCCGCCCGGGACCGCCGGGCGGCCCGGTACGGCAGTAGCCGCGCTGGTCCGGAGCCACCGCATGGAAACCTGCCGCCGCGAGCGCGGTGAGCTGATGCCGCCAGGAGTACCAGCTCTCAGGAAATCCGTGCAGCAGCAGCACCAGCGGGCCCTCGCCGGCTTCGGCGATGTGCATCCGCAGGCCGCCGGCGTCTACGTACCGGTGGGTGACGCCGGAGAGGGCGCCGTCGCTGAGCCCGTCAGCAGAATGCGGCATGCCTGGAGAATAGCGTCACGGGCAGCTCAGCTAGCCCCGGATCGTGGCATGTGGTGCGCGAACAGGCTGCGGCGGCGGCCAGTCACGGTCTGAGACAACGCTGGCCGTCCGCGTCGCGTGATGCGGCGGCCGGGGCCCGTGCGGCACGCCGCCCAGCCGGAAGGCGATCATCGCGTAGATCAGCACGGCGACCGTCGCCAGCATGGCCAGCGTCAGCAGCGACCGCACCCGCCTGGTGCGGATCGCGTGCCCGAGCCCGGGACGGCCGAAGGAGGCGAGCTGGGCGGCAAGCCGGGGATCGTCAGCGGCGAGCACGCGCTCCATCTCCTCGAGAATACGCTGCTCATCCATGGGGAGCGCCATACGTCACCTCCGGCACCGCAGGCCTGGCCAGCACCGACCCGTCAGGCAGGCCTGCTCCTTACTATCCCCTCCCGCAAGATTTTTTACCTGCCCATTTCCGAAGACTATGCGCGGCCATAACGGAGTTGAAGTCTTCGAATATATGTTCTATTATGCCGAACGTGCGATGGGACAGCCTGCGGCTTCGCGAGCAGGACGCGACCGGGACGGCGGACGGCGGGCGGCAGCCGCCGGCGGCGCTCTTCGGACGGGACGCCGTCGCCCGGACCTTCGATACGCCGGGCTTCCGCGGCATGACGTTCTACGAGGTACACGCAAGGTCGATTATCAACAAGGTCCCCGGCCCTTCCCGGCTGCCGTTCCGGGCGACGATCAATCCGTACCGCGGCTGCGGCCACGCCTGCGCCTACTGCTTCGCCCGGGGCACGCACCGGTACCTCGACCTCGATACCGGCCTGGACTTCAATTCCAAGATCATCGTCAAGGTCAACGCGGCCGAGCTGGCCAGGAAGGAGCTGTCCGGGCCGCGATGGGCCGGCGAGCACATCGCGATGGGCACGAACGTGGACTGCTACCAGCGGGCCGAGGGCCGCTACCGGCTGATGCCCGGCATCATCGGCGCGCTGCGGGACGCCCGCAGCCCGTTCTCGATCCTCACCAAGGGCACGCTGCTGCTGCGGGATCTGGACCTGCTCGAGGAGGCCGCAGAGGTCACCGACGTCGGCCTGTCGGTGTCCGTCGGCTTCACCGACGCCGGGCTGTCCAGGTCGGTGGAGCCGGGCACGCCGAGCCCGGCGCGGCGCCTCGAGGCCTGCTCGCAGATCACCTCGCGGGGCCTGCGCTGCGGCGTCCTGATGGGCCCGGTCCTGCCGTTCTTGTCGGATTCGCCGGATCAGCTCGCGCAGACCGTGCGGCAGATCGCCGGCGCCGGCGCGTCAAGCGTCAGCCCGATCGTCCTGCACCTGCGCCCCGGCGCCCGCGAATGGTTCCTCGGCTGGCTAGCCGAGAACCATCCCGCCCTGGTCGCCAGATACCGGGCGCTCTACGGCGCTGGCGCCTACGCCCCCAGGGCCTACCAGCAGCAGATCGCCGCCCAGGTAGCCGACCTGGCCCGCCACTACGGCATCGGCCACCCCTCCCCCGCCGCCCCCCGCCGACCCGCCCCCCGGCCCGCCCGTACCGCCCTTCCCGTGTCTC
>DATNIU010000162.1:0-6150 GCA_035604275.1 Streptosporangiaceae bacterium
TCATGTTAACACCCGTTATGCGAGCTTTATGAACACGAAATCCGTGCTATGTCGCTTGCGTGCCCTGTGGCGGCAGCAGCTGTGCCGGATTTGTCTGACTTGCGGACCACGGGCAGTCACTGGCATAGGGTAGCGAGGCGAAGCACACCTGTGTCGCGGCCGAGGACGCCGCACACACGAGACCGAGCAACCTGCTGGAGGGGCGATGGCGGCCGACCTTCGTCTGCGTCGTGCGTTCCCGGCGCCAGTCGATCAGGTCTGGCAGGGACTCACCGATCAGGCCGCGCTCGCGCAGTGGTTCTGGCCGGCCAGGTTCGGCACCGTTGCCGAGGTCGACCTGCGGACCGGCGGCCGGTTCAGGATCGACGGCACTGCCGGAGGCATCGCCGTGTCCGGGCGCTATGTGGCGATCGAGCGGCCCAGCCGGCTCTCCTTCACCTGGATCTGGGACGGCAAGCCGGAGGAGACGCTGGTCACCGCCGAGCTAGCGCCGGCCGGACCGGGTACGGAGCTGAACCTCACCCACGAGGGATTCGCCGACGAGACTGAGCGCGACGAGCACGTGGTCGGCTGGACCGACTGCCTGGACCGGCTGCCCGCCTGGCTGGCCTCACCGGGCATCTTCTCCGGGTAAACGCGTTCCGGCGTCCGCCGCTGACACACTGAGGCCATGCCGCAGCAAGTGATCGCCATCGTCGGGCCGACGGCTGCCGGGAAGTCGGAGCTGTCGCTGCGGCTGGCGCGCGAGCTTGACGGCGAGGTAGTCAACGCCGATTCGATGCAGCTCTACCGTGGCATGGATATCGGCACCGGCAAGCTCGCCATCGGCGACAGATGCGGGGTGCCGCATCATCTGCTCGATATCTGGGACGTCACCGAGCCGGCCAGCGTCTCCGAGTACCAGCGGCTGGCCAGAAGGGCCATCGCGGACATCCTGGCCCGCGGCCGGACGCCGATCCTGGCCGGCGGCTCCGGACTGTACGTCCGGGCGGCCATCGACAATCTGCAGTTCCCAGGCACCGATCCCGCGGTGCGGGCGCGGCTTGAGCAGGAACTGGCCATCGTGGGTCCCGCTGTCCTGCACGGCAGGCTGGCCAGCGCCGACCCGGCCGCTGCCGCCGCGATCCTGCCGGGCAACGGCCGCCGGATCGTCCGGGCGCTTGAGGTCATCGAGCTTTCCGGCCGCCCGTTCACGGCAACCCTGCCGGATTACGCGTCGGTGCTGCCGACCACGCAGCTCGGGCTTGACGTGCCCAGGGCGGAACTCGACCGGTGGATCGCCGCAAGGGTCAGCCGGATGTGGCAGGACGGCCTGGTCGACGAGGTTCGCCGCCTGATCACGGCTGGCCTGCGCAGCGGCAGGACGGCGAGCCGGGCCCTCGGCTACGCCCAGGTGCTGCGCCGCCTGGACGGCGAATGGACCGAGCCAGAGGCGCGGGACCAGACGATACGTGCCACGCGGCGGTTCGCACGCCGGCAGGAGTCCTGGTTCCGGCGAGACCCGAGAGTCCGCTGGCTGCCTGCGGCCGAGCGGGTGCCCACGGACCTGGCACTGGCCGCCATCGTGGAGTCGGGTCTGATGGCTGGCTAGCATCGGAGAATGCGTTTCGCCAAAGGTCATGGCACCGGGAACGATTTCATCATCGTTCCTGACGCCGATGACCAGCTGGAACTCTGTGCCGAGCTGATCCGCCGGCTCTGCGACCGGCATGCCGGGCTCGGCGCCGACGGCGTGCTCAGGGTGGTCAGCACGGCGGCGCTGGGGCCAGAGGCATGCGGGCCTGAGACCGGCGCGGCGCAGTGGTTCATGGACTACCGCAATTCCGACGGCAGCGTCGCCGAGATGTGCGGTAACGGCATCCGGGTCTTCGCCAGGTACCTGATCGATCACCGGCTCGCGGCCGGACCTGAGCTTGCCGTCGCGACCAGAGCGGGCCTCCGGCTGGTGCGACGGCAGGCCGACGGGATGTTCCGGGTCGACATGGGACCGGCGACCGTGCGGGGGACCGGCGTGGCCGTGGTCGGCGGGCGCCGATGCGAGGGGCTGGCCGTCTGGGTGGGGAATCCGCACCTGGCCTGCCTGGTAACCGGTCCGGTGGCCGAGTTCGATCTGACCGCGCCGCCTGAAGTTGACCCCGGTCAGTTCCCCGACGGCGTCAACGTCGAACTGCTGCACGTGGTCGGTGAGCGGGCCATCGAGATGCGGGTTCACGAGCGCGGGTCGGGGGAGACGATGTCCTGCGGAACGGGTGCGGTGGCTGCGGCGGTAGCTGCTGCCGCGGCAGCGGGGGAGTGGCCTGGTAGCCGGTCGCGGCAATGGGAGGTGGTCGTCCCCGGCGGCAGGCTGACCATCACCCCGAGTGCGACGGCCAGCCTGCTGACAGGTCCCGCCGTGATAGTGGCCGAGGGTTGTCTGGACGAAGCCTGGCTGGCGGGTTCGGATCTAGCGGTCGCTGCCTCACTGACCGCGTGACCCGGCGATCCGCAGCCCGATCGCGACGAGAGTCCAGCCGGCCCGGTTCCTGATGGTGTTACCCGGACCTCGCTGGCCCACGTGAGCACGACCGGGCCCGGCGATCCTGCGCAGCTCTTCGGTACGCTGGCGAGCCAGTTGCTCGATCTGATGTGAATGCATGATCGCTCCTCCTTGAATCCGGTGAGGCGGCCGACGGCCCGGCCCGATCCGGACCTGACCTGGCGGCCGGGTCAGCTCCGGTCACCGGCCAGCGCGGCCCTGCCGACCCACAGGCTGCCGCTGACCGTGCGGCACCGCAGCTCCAGGTCGGCGCGGCCTTCGGTCTGCGATGCGTCGAGGTCGCTGCTGACCTGGCCGCTCACCGAGCCCAGGTCGAGGTAGACGCCGGTACCTGGAGCGACTCCGACGGCGACGTCGCCCGACACGCTGGTCAGATCGGCATGGCCGGCTGCCAGGCTGGCGATCCGCACGTTTCCGCTGGCGGTACGAGCGCTCGCGGATGCGGCAGCGTTCCCGATGCTGATGTCACCGCTCGCGGTATCCACCGCCAGCTCGCCGCCGACGTGCCCGATTCGGACGTCCCCCGTTCCGGTGTGCACCGTCAGCTCAGCCGCCGCGTCATCCAGCTTGACGTCGCCGGAGGCGGTATGCACCTGGACAGGTCCGGTCACGACCGCAGCGCCGACATCACCGCTGGCAGTGCGGATGTCGAGGGCGCCGAGCTCGCCGTCGCAGGCCACGTCGCAGGCCGCCGTCCGCACGGTGCACCGCGAGCCCGGCGGAACCTTGACATCGAGGCTGAAGCTCGGGCCGTGACGGCGCAGGCCGCCGTACTTCGGCTCGGCAATCACAAGCCGGTCGCCGCTGAAGTCGACAGTCACGTCGTCGGCGGCTTCCTCGCCGGATCGGCCAGGCCGGTTCGGCAGCAGCCTGACGGTGATGACCTCGGTGTCCTCAGCGGTGACCGCGATGCTTCCCGCGGTCAGGCTGATGTCCAGGTCGATCGGGCCGGTCGCGGGGTATTCCCAGTTAGCCATTGTTTTGCCCGTCTCTTCGTCTTGGGGGTGGGTCGTGCGGCCGCCTGGTGGCGGGTTTGCTGATCAGCTCCGTGCGTATCCGGTGATGCGCTGGCCGAAGCCAGGCCGTGACCGGGTGCCTGGATGGGATGCCGGGTTGTCGAGCGCGCGGATGACGGCGTGGGCCAGCCAGGCGTTGACTGACAGCCCGGCCGCCGCCGCCTCGGCCTCCACCCGCGCCTTGAGCGACTCAGAGAGCCGCAGCGTGATCCGGGAGGTCCCGGAGTCCTCGGCGGCGCAGTCTGGACCAGGAGTCCGCTGCCCGGCGGGGCGGGAGTCCTCGGCGGGGATGTCGGTGACGACGAACTCAGGCTCGCCACCACTGAGGCGGAGATCGACGACCACATCATCGAGCCGCGATGTGATCTCCGCGGCAGCGGCCGACAGCACCTCTAGCAGGGTCAGCCGCACGGGTGAGTCAAGCGCGTCGGCCAGCAGGTCCGCTGCCCGGGCAACGTCGTCTGCTGCGAACCGGGTCAGCGACCCAAGCTCGCGCCGCAGCGTCTCCACATACTGTGACAGCTCCATGACGTCATTATGACGTCATGAATGACGTCCGTCAATGCAGCCCTAGACGCATCGTGACGCAATGATGTGGCTGGCTGGCGTCAGATCGACCAACCGCCGTGCTGGCAGCGGCACTCTTGGGTCTGGGTGGCGGGCGCGGCGTGACTGGCGGGCGTGGCATGGCGTGGCTTGGCTTGGCATGGCGTGGCTTGGCTTGGCGGGCTTGGCGTGTGGCCGTGGCTTGGCGTGTGGCCGTGGCTTGGCGTGTGGGCGCGGCTTGGCGTGTGGCCGCGGCTTGGCGTGTGGGCGCGGCGGGCGGCGGGCCGTGGCGGCTGGTTGTGAATGACGGGACGGGTGTGGATTGGCAGGGCGGGCGTGGAGTCGCGGGCTCGCTGCGGCCCGGCCTGGCTTAGCGAGTCCTAGCCCGGCTTGGAGGGCACCAGCCTGCTAGCCGGATGCGCGCGGAACGACGCGTCGAGGACCTCGGCGAGGTGGGCGACTGGCATCGGGGATTCCAGCACCGCGAGCGCGGATGCGATCTGGAGCGCGCAGCCAGGGTTACCCGAGACCAGGAGGTCAGCGCCGGTCTCGCGGACCGCTGCGGCCTTGCGCTCGCCGAGGTCGGCGGCAGCCTGTGGCTGGACCAGGTTGTAGATGCCGGCCGAGCCACAGCAGGTGCCGACGTCGGGGATCTCAGCGAGGCTCAGACCGGGTATGGCGAGTAGCAGGTCGCGCGGCGCCCTGGTGATCCGCTGGGCATGGGCTAGATGACAGGCATCGTGATAGGCGACCGTGATCGGGAGCGGATGCCTGGCCGCCGCCGGGCCGAGGGCGGCGAGGAACTCGCTGAAATCGGCGACCTTGGCGCTCAGCGCAGCTGCCCGGTCCGCCCACTCGGAGTCGGTCGCCAGCAGTTCCTGATACTCCTTCATGGCGGATCCGCAGCCGGCCGAGTTGACCACGATGGCGTCCACTCCGGCCCGCTCGAACGTCTCGATCAGCCGCCGGGCGAATCCGGCCGCCTCGGCCCTGCGGCCGTCGTGCAGCGACAGCGCGCCGCAGCAACCCTGGCCCGCCGGGATCAGCACCTCGCAGCCCTCGGCCGCTAGCACCCGCGCGGTCGCGACATTGACCTGGGGAAAGAAGACCTGCTGTACGCACCCGGTGAGCATGCCGACCACCGCACGGCGCGTTCCCCTGGCCGGAATCCGCTCGGGCGGCCGACCAGCCCGGCGCGGCTTGCTCGGGCGCGGCGGGCGGATCGGGGTCGGCTCGCGCCGCGCTGCGGGCCATCTGCTCGCCAGTTTGACTGGCGTCGGCGTCGCCACCGCCAGCCGGGGCGCCACCCGGAGAGCGGCCGCGAGTTCAGGTGGCAGGCGGCTGGCAAGCGTGTCGTGGTCGAGCAGCCGGTCGAGCCCGGTTCGCTGGGCCGCGCGTAGCGGGCCGACGAGCAGCCGGAGCCGATCCGGATAGGGGAAGGTCGCGAAGATCGCTGCCCGGACGAGCCGGTCCCTGCGCGAGCGTGGCGGAAGCGGGCTTGGGGAAGCCTCCTGACTGCCGTCGCCAGCCTGACCGCCGCTGCGGCGTATGTCGGCGCGCGGCCCGGCACCCTGGTCGTCTTCTGGCCCCGCCGACTGGTTGGCCCACGATCTTGCCGCCCCGATCAGCCGGTCATACCGAACGCCGGACGGGCAGGCCGTCAGGCAGGCCATGCAGCCAAGGCAGCGATCGATGTGCTGCGCCGCGGCCTGGCTCGCGCTGGCGCCGTCGAGCAACTGGCCGATCAGGTGGATTCGCCCGCGCGGCGAGTCCATCTCCTCCCCCCACAGCTGGTACGTCGGACACGCAGGCAGGCAGAAACCGCAGTGCACGCAGTCACCGACCGCCTCGCGCAGCTCGCCGGTCGGGTCGAGCTGACTGGAGATGCGCAGGCCGGTCGCCTCCTCCAGACTGAGCGCGGGCTCGGAAGCGCGTGCGCGCCCAGGGCCGGGCGCGGGCTCAGTGCTGGGTGCGGGTTCGGGCGGGCCTGTGTGGTCAGTGCTGGCTGCGGGTTCGGGCGGGCCTGTGTGGTCAGTGCTGGCTGCGGGTTCG
>DATNIU010000163.1:0-2140 GCA_035604275.1 Streptosporangiaceae bacterium
CCTCGGCCATCGAGCCGCGCCGGTAGGCGACGACCGGGGTACCGCACGCCATGGCCTCCACGACGGACAGGCCGAACGGCTCGTCGAAGTAGATCGGGTGCAGCAGCACAGCCGCATCGCCGAGGACGTCCGCGCGGCGCTCGGGGCCGACCGAGCCCAGGAAGGTCACCTGATCCCCGTCGACATGCGGCTCCACGGCCTCGGCGAAATACCGCTCGTCCTGCACGATGCCGCAGATCACCAGCCGCCGTCCCGCGCGGCGGGCGATCTCAATGGCGTCAGCCGTTCCCTTGTCAGGATGGATGCGCCCGAACGAGACAAGGTAATCCCCCCCAGCGGCGCGGTACGGAAACATCCTCAGGTCGATGCCGTGGTGGATGGTCGCGGCATAGTCAAGCCCGGGGTAGCGGTCGGAATCCGAGATCGCGACGAACGCCGAGCGCGACCGCGTGTAGGCGGGAAGGATGCCCGCGCCGGAGAAGCCGTGGATGGTCGTCACCATCGGGGCCCGCGCGTGCTCGCCGAATGCGAGCGGCAGCCAGTCGAGGTGGTTGTGCACCAGCTCGAACTCGCCCGATCGGGCCAGTGCGTGCGAGACGTGCAGCGCCTCCCAGACCCGGCCGTCCAGCTGGGGGTCCTCCGCGTAGCCGTGCGGGCAGACGCCGTCGAGAACCGCCGCCGTCACCGAGTCGAGCGTTGCGAAAAGCGTGACATCGACTCCTCGCGCGACCAGCCCCTCAGTAAGCAGGCTGGCGATCGACTCCCACGGCCCGTAGTGCTTGGGCGGCGTGCGCCAGGCGATCGGCGCGAGCATGGCGAGCCTCATCGTTTCGCCGGCGGGGTCACATCAGGCCCTGGTGGCCCGGGCTTCGATGCTGAGCTGGACGTGACGCCATGCGGCCACGGTAACCCGCGGGCGGGCGGCGCGAGTGGCGACTCAGCCAGGAAGAGCGGTAACTGACCGAGGAAGGGTTCAAGGTCCCGACCCGCACAGTTATGACCGAACGGACCGGAAGCGAGCCCGCGGTTAACCACGGGGCCTGGACGCCTGGCGCCGACGGTGAGCCGATGAACCCCAGGCTGCACGGGCGGCTGGCCGAACTGCCGGGCGACTGGCCGCCACCAGAGGAACTCGGCCCACGCTGACGCCGCAGAAGCAGGCAAATACTGCTGCTCTGTCCCGGATGGCGATCTCGCATGGGGGTCCGGCCGTCTGCGCCGATTACCAGTCGCGAAATGGCGCTGCGGGGCGCAACTGTGGTGCTGGCTGCCGCGTCTGAGTGGCATGAATCGTGCGTCGTGGGTTGGCGGCTGGGTGGCGGTGGCTGCCGCCGTCGGCTCGCTCGCGGGCGGCTGCGGCTCCGGGCCGGCCGGACGGCCATCCGGGCCAGCCAGGCCTGCCATCGTGCGTGGCGTTGCCCTCACTGAGCCGTCGGTCAGCCCGGCACCCTACGGCGCCTCTGACATGGCCTTTGGCCTTGACGTCCTGAACGCCTGGTGCCGTCAGAGCCCGCAAGCGAACATCGTGCTGTCGCCAGCCAGCCTGGCCAGCGGGCTCGGCCTGGCCTACCTGGGATCGGGCGGCAGCACGGCACGCGCGATGGCGGCCGTGCTGCACCTGCCGACCGCCGGGGCGGCGCTGGAAGCCGGGCTGCAGGCTCGCGCCCGGGCGCTGCGGGTACTTGACGGCCCGGGCGTCACGGCGGCGGAGTCCGACCAGGTTTGGGCCGACCCGTCGCTGAGACCGCTGCGCAGCTACCTGGATGCCATCGCGACCAGCTATGCCGCCGGACTTGGCCAGGTGCCGCTGCTGACCAAGCCGGACCAGGCCGCCGCCCAGATCAACGCGGCGATCGCGGCAGCCACCCGCGGCCACATCACCAACCTGCTCTCGGCCGGCTCACTGCAGGGTGTGGGCTGGCTACTTACCGACGCGCTGTACCTGCATGCCCTCTGGGCCAGCACGTTCGAGCCGGCCATGACCTCCCCGGCGCCGTTAACCACCGCCGCGGGGCAGCGCGTGCAGGCGGACTATCTGCATGGCGGGTATTTCGCCTCGGCTAGCGCCGATGGCTGGACGGCGGTGTCGCTGCCGTACCAGGGTGGCCGGCTGGCCATGATCGCACTGCTGCCCCCATCG
>DATNIU010000164.1:0-4410 GCA_035604275.1 Streptosporangiaceae bacterium
CGTCTCCTGGATGACCATCGTCGTGTACGGCAGCCGATGCAGGTCATCGAGCACGGGCAGCCGGTCGCCGAGCACCTCCGCCGCCTCTGCCCGCATCCGCTCGGCGACCTGCGGATGCTGGTCGATCAGGTACCACGCCCAGGACAAGGTGCTCGCCGTGGTCTCGTGGCCCGCCAGCAGTATGGTCAGCAGCTCGTCTCTTAGCCGACGCCGCCGCACGTTCTCCGGCTCGTCGCGGTAGGCGTCGAGCAGCCGGGTGATGACGTCGTCCGAGCCCGGCTTGGCGTTTCGTTCCCGCTCGTCGACGAGGGCCATGGCGGCATCCTCGAGCTGGCGCAGCGCGGCGTGGAAGCGGCGGTGACGAGGGATCGGGAGCCAGATCGGCAGCATGCGCAGCGTCACCATCTCGAACATGGCCTGGTTCTGCACCTCCTCGAACGCCTCGCCCAGACTGAAGAACGGGGTGAGGTCGGCGTCGAGCAGAGCCTTGGCGAGCACGCTGAGCGTCAGCCGGGTCATCTCCGCCACCACGTCGACAGGTCCGTCGCCGATCCTGGATTCCAGCCTGCTCACCAGCGTGCTGGCCTCGTCGGCGACCATCCCCGCGAAGTCGCCGAGGCGGTCACGCCGAAAGGCCGGCTGGATCGTACGGCGCTGCCGGCGCCAGAGCTCGCCCTCGCTGGTCAGCAGGCCGTCTCCCAGGAACCGCTTGGCCTCGGTCAGGCCCATGCCCTTGTGGTAGTTGGCTGCGTTGTCAGCCAGCACGTGCTTGGCGTGATCTGGGTGGTTGAAGAAGTACAGGCTCTTGGGGCCCATCCGGAAGCGCACCGCGTCGCCGTACTCGTCGGCGGCGTCGGACAGCAGGGCGAGCCTGTCCGTCCAGAGCTTGCGCATCAGCGACGGCAGCGCCCGCATCGGGGTGACCGGGATGGCACGGCGGGGGCCTGCGTCGCCAGGGACCTGCCGCAGCGCCGTGCCTGTGGGCTGGTCGACGCTCATGAGACCTCCTGGTAGACCGCTATGTCCCACTTGCCAGCCCGGCGCAGGGCCGGGCGATGGAAGCGACCGCCATAGAAGAGCAGGGCATCGCGGGTCGGCTCATGGCCGCTGGCAAGCACGGCACCGAGGAAGATCGAGTGGTCGCCGCCGTCGTAGGTCTCGGTGAGCTCGCACTCGATCCAGGCGAGCGCGCCGTAAATGACCGGTGCCCCCGTATTGGGCGCCGGCGACCAGCCGACGATGTCGAACTCGCGCCGCCCCCTGGGCCGCGAGTGGTCGGCGAAGTAGCGTGCCACGTCCTCCTGATGCCCGGCCAGCACCGAGACCGCGAAGGATCCGCTGTCCAGCACGGTCTGGTGGATGGCCGCCGTCCGCTTCACGCAGACCAGCACCAGCGGGGGCGACAAGGAGACCGACGTGAAGGAGTTCGCCGTCATGCCCTCCGGCGCGTCGCCCCCGGCGGCCAGCACCGTGACACCGGTCGCGAAGTGGCCGAGCACCGTGCGCAGCGGACCGTGCGCCGCTGGGCCCTCCCCGCCGTCACGGCCGCCCTGGGCGTGCTGGCCTGGCCCGTGCCGCGGCAGGCCCCTGACCGTCATGGCGTGCCCCCGACGCGCACGCGGGCCGAGCCCTCGGACCGGCTGACTGACTGCGGCGCCTTGACCGCGTACCCTTCCAGCGCCGCCCTGAGCGATTCCGGCACGCGCGCCGGGGTGACCTCACCGGCCTTGCCTCGCATGCAGGCGACCCGCTGCTTGCCGCGAGCGACGAGCGACTCCATCCCGTCATGCAGATGGACGTAGTCGAACGCGAACGCGATCTGGGTTTGGGTAAGCTCCTCCAGCCGCATCCTGATCGACAGCTGGTCGAAGGCCGAGATCTCGGCCAGGTACTCGCACTCGGCGTTGAGCGTGAACAGCTTGAGGTCGTCACGCAACTCGGCGAGCACGTCCGGAGCATGCTCGAGCAGGAACATCTCCCTGCAACGGCCCTGCCAGCGCAGATAGTTAACGTAGTAGACGTTGCCGACGAGGTTGGTTTCCTCAAAGCTAACGATGTGTCGATACTCGTAGTACGACTTCACCTTAATTCTCCGCTTCTGTGAGGATGGCGAAAACCACCGGCGCCGCTTCATCACGGACGTGTGTGACGAACGTTGCGATACTCGTCGTGCCGGAGGCGCGCGAGGCCGACACCGTGCCGGAGGCGCGCGAGGCCGACACCGTGCCGGAGGCGCGCGATTTGAGCTCCGTGCCGGAGGCGCGCGAGGCCGACACCGTGCCGGAGGCGCGCGAGGCCGACACCGTGCCGGAGGCGCGCGAGGCCGACACCGTGCCTGCCCTGAGCAGCACCCATCCGGCGGGCGACGACTCGCCGAGCGTGATCGGGCCTGGCAGCGCCCGGCCGACCTTGCGCAGGCACTCCATGGCGCCCCAGACGCGCGTCGCGGACACCGCGAGATCCTCGCCGCGCTCCTGCGCCACGAGCTCAGCGAGGGTGAACTGCTCAGCGCCGAGCAGCAGCTGCCATTCGTCGGCCGTCCGGCTCGCGACAACCTCGGCGTCGCAGCCGACCTGGCCTTGCATGGCCACCGCCAGGGTCAGGCCAGCGCCGTGCGAGACCGAGACGCTGACGTCGCCGTCTACCTCTGGCTTGCCGTCGCGGCGGTACCTGACGACGGTGGGCCGGCCAAGAATCCGGCTCAGCGCGATCGCCGTCTGCTTGCGCTGCCCGTCGCGGGCCCGCGCGCGCTGCGGCCCGTCAGGCTCGACCACGACCCGCGGTGACTGCGGGTAAAGCTCAGCCAGCTGGCGCTCAAGGAACGGGCCGAGCAGCGCGGGCACCCAGGGGCCGCTGCCGTCCTGCTTGCGCACCGCGCGCAGCCGCAGGCCCTCCCAGCGCTCCACGGGAGCTCCGCTTGGATCGCTGACGTCCAGGTCGTAGGTGTAGCTGTCGCCGTCCCGGTGACGCTCCCTCGCTGAGAGAATGACCCGCGTGGTGCCATCACGCGGCGCGCCAGGGTAGATCCTGGCGACGCCCTCGGGCAGCAGCGTCGCGTTCGGCACGCAGCACTGGATCGCGTGCATGAACGCATCCCGCGCCCCTGGATCGCCCAGCAGGAGGCCAGCGGGGAAGAACGCGCTGAACCAGCTGTCGGCGGCAACCGTCGAGATCTCCGCGACGCATGACGTCGCCGCCATGGCCTGGTACCCGAGCACCCGCTGGAACCGCTTGCCCTGGAACAGCATCCCGCCGTACAGGTCACGCCCCGGGTCGACCAGCACGCTCGGCGAGTCGCTCGCTGGACCCATGCTCGCGGATCCCGTGCTCGCGGATCCCGTGCTCGCGGATCCCGTGCTCGCGGACCTCGTGGAGGTCAGCCGGGGATCGGGCCGCTCTTGCGTGATCCAGCGCAGCGTCGCGCTGAAGTGGTCGACACCGAAGCTGGTGTCACTGCAGCGGATCACCACATCCACGCTGTCGCCCCGGTTGAGCGCCGCCACCCTGATCCCGACCGAGCCGCCGGGCGTGACGACGATCGGGCGACGGAACTCGACGTCCTCGAGCACCAGCCGGCCGGCCGGCCCCGTGAGCCCTGGCCAGTCACCCGGCGTCGCCAGTACCGAAGCGACCTGCGTCATCGCCTCGATTCCGAACACCGCGGGGAACAACAGCTCGTCGTCGAGCGCGTGGTCGGCCAGGTACAGGTCGCTGTCGGTGGACAGCTCCGCATCGGCGACCAGCTCGATGCCCGGGTAGTAGACGCGTGGCCGGTCAAGGAACCGGGCCAGCGGCAGCTCGCGCGGCTCGAGAGCGATCGTCGGCAGCCCCCCTGCCCGGCCCATGACCACCAGCGCGGTGGGCAGATCCGGCGTGGCGATCAGCTCGCGCAAGGTGGCGATGCCGTCATCGACCGTGATCGGGCTGATGCCCTCGCGGGTGAGCGACTCGAGCACCCCAAGCCGCTCGCCCATGCCGGCGCCGGCCCAGACCGACCACTCGAGCGCCAGGCAGCGGCACCGCGGATGGGCTTCGGCGACCCGGCGGGTCAGCTCTGTCAGCCAGTCGTTGGCGGTAGCGTAATCCGCCTGCCCGCGCAGCCCGGCCCGCCCGATGATGCTGCCGAAGGTGACGAGCAGCCGGAGCGAGTCAACGTCGACGGCATCGAGCACCGCGTCCAAGCCGGCGATCTTGGGCGCCAGCGTCGCCGCGAACGCCGCCTCGTCGAGCTGGGCGACTGGCCTGGGCTCGTTGCGGCCAGCCCCGTGCAGGAGCGCGGTCACGGGTCCAAGGGCGGCCGTGATCTCGGCGACCGCCGCCTTGACCTCTGCGCGGGAGGTGACGTCCGCCCGCGCGTAATGGCAGGCGACTCCTGCCGCCTCCATCCGGCTCAGGTTGGCGGCAAGCTCG
>DATNIU010000165.1:0-16675 GCA_035604275.1 Streptosporangiaceae bacterium
GCCCCAGAAGAACGCCGGGCCCGCCACGAGCAGGCAGAGGCCAAACACCGAGTAGATCCCTACGATCGGCGAGACGTCGGAGAAGGCCAGCGCGAACGCGGATCGGAGCGTGAAGTCCCGGACCGGCGTATGGGACAGGTCGAGGCCTCCTGGCCGGCTGCGAGTCAAGCGAGCCCAGGTCATCCTGGTTCTGCCGTCCTCGCCAAGTACGCGCCGCGAGCCGGGCTAGCTGGCGGCTGAGATTACCGGTATATCTCGCGGCGGTGGCCGATGTTGATGATGAGGACGATGAGCTGGCTGTCGCGGATCTCGTACAGGATGCGGTAGTCCCCGGCCCGGATCCGCAGCACTCCAGGCCGACCCTTGAGCTCGGTCGCGCCGGGTGGCCTGGGTTCGGCGGCGAGGTCATCGATGCAGGCCGCGACGCGGCGCCGGACGGCCGGATCCAGGGCGGCGAGGTTCTTGCGGGCCCGCCGTTCCAGAACGATCTCGAATGGGCCTGCGGTCACAGGCCTAGCTCGGCCTTGACCTGCTCCCACCGGACCGGCTGGGCACCGGCATCGCGTTCGGCCTGGGCAGCGTCGGCGGCGGCGACGTCGGTGGCGTCCTCGGCGGTGTCCATGAGCCTGGTGATGACGGCGCGGACCGCGGCTCGGGTCGGTTCGTCGGCATGCTGGACGCCGAGCCATAGTGCCCGGCATGCGGCGACAGTGGCTTCCTCGCGGGCGCGGGATTCTTCCTCGGCGAGGTGGGTCTCGGAGACCACGACCGCGAGGCGCCGTCCGCGGCGGGTCAGGTGCGTGGGCGTGCCGCCGTAGACGGCGCGGTTGACGACGTCGGCGAGCTGATCGCGGGCGTCAGAGATCGGCATCTCCGCTGCTGCTTCGCTCATGGTCCTTAGAGTACGAGACGTACATCTCGGAGTCAACTTTCTGCAGGCGCGGCGGGTTATGGAGGGTGGCGTAGCTAGAGTTACTGGAGAACTTTGGAGATTACTGGAACTATATGGAACGTGTGTCGTACAGTCGCTGTGTCAGTGGCACGAGAGATCACGCCGGCGGCTCAGCGAGAGGCTGCTCGGCGATGGGTAGGGAGGGACATCATGGCCTTACGGTTCGTTGGAGTGGACGCCGAATCTCCCAACAACGGATCTCCGGCGGTGTGGGTTGACGATGAGGACGGCAGCATCGTGGTTCAGGGCTGGAGGATCACCAGCGCGATGACGCTGGCGCAGATAGCGGTGCGAGGGCCGATCCCGGATCATGAGACGGTGCTGAGGCTCCCGGTGCGGATGGCGCCATTCCTTGTGGAGGCATGCAGAGTTGAGGGAATCATTGATCACTGAGACTGGCCGTCATGCCGTCCGCGCCAACTTCTTCTAGCGCGTGGCAGGTCAGGCGGGACCTTGGTGCCCGGCTTGGTGAGATCCGCAGGGACGCGGGCCTCACCGGCCGGGCACTTGCGCGTCTGTGCGGATGGCACGAATCGAAGGTGTCACGGATCGAGAACGCGGTGACGGCGCCGGCCAGCAGCGACATCCGCTCATGGTGCGAGCACTGCGGGGCAACGGATCAGGTTGCTGACCTGGTCGCGTCCCTGCGGGCCGTGGAGGGCATGTACGTCGAATGGCGGCGGATGGAACGCACGGGCCTGCGCCGGGCGCAGCAGGCGGTGCTGCCGCTGTGGGAGCGGACCAGGCTGTTCCGCGCCTACTCGTCCTGGCTGGTCCCTGGCGCCGTGCAGACCCAGCAATACACCCGCGCGATACTCGGCGCGATCGGCGCGCGCCGGGGACTGCCCGACGATGTCGACGACGCCGTGGCGGCGCGCACCGACAGGCTTCGGTTACTCCGCGAACGTGGCCGCCTGTTCGAGATCCTGGTCGAGGAGCCGGTGCTGCGCACGACCATCGGCGGCGCAGATGTCATGAGGGGGCAGCTCAGCCACCTGATCGACGTCGCATCCTGGCCGGCGGTCTCGCTCGGGATCATTCCGATGGGGATCGACCGGGATCTCATCTGGCCGGTCGAGGACTTCTGGATCTTCGATGACGCGCTGGCGAACGTAGAGCTGGTGTCCGGACTGCTGACGATGACCCGGCCCGGGGAGATCGCCACCTACGACAGGACGTTCCGCGACCTGTCAGCGTTGGCCCTGCGCGGCCCCAGTGCCCGCGCGCTGATCGCGTCCGCGATCGATGCTCTGCCGTGAATCGGCGTGCAAGTTCATGCAAGTTCGCGGGCGGGTGCCCTAGGTGCGCGCTTCGCTAATTGACGTCTGCGTTTGACCAGCAAGAACGTCAGTGGCGCATGATCTGCTAGTTACTGCCCCAGGTGGCCAACCTGCAGCCCAGACCGCCGCATCTGTGATCGATCTATCGCGGATTCGATCAGAGAACTTGGTAAATGCTGGAAATAGCTGGAAAATATTGGTGTCGCACGATACAGTCGGCGCGTGAGCGATGAGCTGGAAGATCTTGAGCAGATGATGGACAAGCTGCGCGCGGACGTGCGTCACGCCATGATCGGCGGCGACCGCATCCGGGCGAAGGAGAAGCGCGCCGAGTTGCGCGATGTGGAGCGCCGATGGGACGAGGCGCTCGCGAGACTCGGCGACGACCCGCAGCAAGCCGCCGACGCCGGTGCCCGAGCGCCTTCGCCGTCGGCCGCGCCGTCGCGACCCGCAGCACGGTCCGCTGTACTGCTGCCGGTACGCGAGCAGGTCCATCAGGCGCTGACGCTCCTCGGCGCCCCGGCGGCGCCGCGCATGATCGCCGCCGTCCATGAGGCGTTCTACGCCGGCAGGCTGGTCAGCTCCCGGCTGACCAGCCTGCGCCGCGACGAGGAGCGGTCATTCCGTGCGGCCCCCTACGCCCGGCCGTACTATCTGTGCGCCGCGCTCACGGCCGATCTGCTGTCGCCGGCCCGAGGGCTTCTCGCGGTCTCCACCTGGCCGATGGACCGCCGGATCATCGGCCCGCTCAGCCCGCGCGTCGACTATCTGACCGCCGCGATCGCGGTCGCGGAGCAACTGGAGCGGATCACTGATCCCGACCCCAACGCCCGGCGGCTGCTGTGGCGGTTCGCCGCGAATATCCCGCGCGCGGCGTCCAGCATGCGCTCCATGACCCCGGACGTGGTCGCCAATGCGGCACGCGCCGAACTGGCCGTGCACATGGATGCCGACTCTGCGCACCGGACGGCTGCAGCCAGCCGGGCCAGATCCCAGCTCGACGATGCGGCTCAGCTCTTCGGCAGCGGCCTGGCACTCAGCCGCCAGGCGGATTCCAGCGCCTGAGCCACTACCTCACCAGAAATGCGGAATGCAGTGAATGACCTTGAGGCCCGGCTTGACCGCATCCGGGGCGCCGCCGCGCCGCGCAACCACAATGCCCGGACAATCGCCGCGCTGACCAGCAACCCAGGCTGCGCCCGCCGCGCGATCATGGACGCGGCCGGTGTCGACAAGCAGCTTCTGGCATCCCGCATGGGCTTCCCCACGAAGTTCGGCCAGTCGCAGTTTGCCATCGGCCGTGGCAACGCCTTCGAGACACAGGTCAAGGCCGGAGGCTGTGCGGAGCTGCTGCGACTACTACGCGAGCACCTTGAGCTCTCCATTCCCGAGGTGTCCTACGACAATCTCGACGAGGTCGGCGGAAACACCTGCCGCGAGGTACGGCACGCCAGGACCCGCGCTCTGCTTGCCCGCGCCACCCGATCTGACCAGGACGCCGGGACGCTCTTCGACCACCCGCTGCTCCGGCTGCAAGTCGGCGGTCGGCCGGTCTATCTGGAACCTGACCTGATCGCCTTCCGGCTGAGGAACCGGTTCTTCGTGGTAGAGGTCAAGTCGTTCTCCGTTATCGACGGCCAGGCCGACGGCGAGAAGGTCGCGGCGGCCGCAATCCAGTCCGCGGTGTACGTCATGGCCCTGCGCGATCTGCTCGCCGAGCTCGGGCTCAGCCCTGACTCCGTGGCGGACACCGTCGTTCTCGTCTGCCCGGAGAACTTCTCCAACCAGCCCACCGCCGCCCTGCTTGATGTCCGTAAGCAGCTAACCGTGCTGCGACGCCAGCTCGCGCGGCTGGAGCGGATCGACACGCTGGCCGAGCTGCTGCCGCCAGCACTGACATTCGACCTGCGGCTCGACGAGCACGGAATACCGCACCGGCCGGTCGGCGAGCTGACCAGCGACGTGCGCACCGTACCGGCAAGATATGCACCGCAGTGCCTGGCCTCCTGCGAGATGTGCTTCTTCTGCCGCGACGAGGCTCGCGGGATGACGGCGGCACTCGGCCGCGAGGTCAGGGATGAACTCGGCGCGGTGGAACTCGTGCAGGTGGTGCTCCGCCTGGCGGACGGTTCGCTCGCCGGTGCCGAGGACCAGGCGGAGGCCGCCGCGATCCTGCGGGCGGCCGCCCGGCTCCGCTCGGAATGCCTGGGCGGTGCCGCATGAGCACGCTCACCGCACTGGCCAGGGCGCTGGCGGCAGAGCGCGGCATCGCCCAGCCCATATGCACGGTGCGGCACGTGCATGTCAGCGACCGTCCGCTGGTCCTGATCCCGCTGGCCCTGGCGGGGGAGGCCAACGCGCCGTTAGCGGTGATGGTCGGCGCTGACCGGCAGTCGCCCCGGCTGATCGTGGTCCATCAGCCGCGCAACCGCGATCAGCGATTCGCGTTCGCCGCCCGGCTGGCTGGGATCGTCCTGGCGCACGTCGACAGTTACCGGACGGCAGCGGTCGTGACGCCTGAGGTCGGCGGCCAGCCCGCGGAGCGCGATCGTGACGCGCCGCAGATCATCGTGCCGAATCCGGCTGGCATCGGCTTCATCAGGCTGCTCGGCCGGTCCACTAGGTTCCGGCGTTCCACGGGCGAGCACGCCGTCGACCCGGTTGTGCCGGTTCTCGGCCGGTGGCTGACCTTCTTCGCCGAACGGAGTGAGTATCCAGGTTCGTGCCTGCTGCTGGCCGCGACCGAGGCGCTGGCACTGCACTGGGCCAGCGGCCAGAGCCCCGTTGAGGACCTCAACCTGGCTGCCCTGCTCGGCTGGATCGACCCGCCGCCCGAGATGACCGGCTACGAGGGCGCGATCGCGGCCGAGGATCCGGTGATCTGGCCGCCGGCCGGGCCAGCCACCGACCCGACGTTCGACAACGAGATCCTCGCGCCGCTGATCGCGGCTTGCGGGCGCTCGGGTGTGAGCGATGCGGTCCGGGAACGTTCAAGATCTTCACTCGAAACGGCGCTCTCAGCGCAGCTCGTGCCCACCTGGACGCTGGTCTGGCGGGCGATCGAGCTGCTCCGCGCGTTGCCGGCGGCCGGTCGGCTGGCCGCACGCTGGGACGCCGACAAGGGCGCGTTCACCAGCTACGCGGAGTTCCTGCGAGATGGCGGCCCGCCGCAGCCGCGCCGGGACTCGGCCGTCGCCGCCGCCCGGCGGCTGAACTGGCTGGAACGGACCCAGGCCAGCTACGCGGCGCAGCGGGCACTCGACGACCCGCTGGTGCTGGCCGACTACCGGCTGACCGGC
The DNA here is from genome assembly GCA_035604275.1 of Streptosporangiaceae bacterium. Lineage (GTDB taxonomy): Bacteria > Actinomycetota > Actinomycetes > Streptosporangiales > Streptosporangiaceae > Chersky-822. Next base: position 5,532 of record DATNIU010000165.1, read on the forward strand.
GAGGCGTTTGGCGGCCCGGTTACCGCCGCAGAGCCTGACCGGCTCGACACAGCGGGCAAGCGGCGCAAGCTGCGGCCACTGATCACCCTGGCCACTGAAGACCCGATCCGGGTGGAGCCGGGTGCCGTGCTGGTTTCGCCCGCCCGGCCTGGCCAGAGTGCGCGTGTCGTCTCGGTGTCTGCCCGGTCGCCCGATCTGCCCGGGGCAGCCCCAGGCAGCGGCGCATGGTCGCCCCCCAACGCCGTGTTCGGTGCCGAGGCGAGCCGCCCGCCAGCCGAGGTCGTTCTTGAACTCTCCGGCGGGATGGGGCGTGCGCTGACGGCGGCGCCCGGCAGCGTTCCCGTGGTCGGCGAGCGGCTGTGCTACACGACGCTGACCGACTCCTACCAGATGCACGGGCTCTTCCCGGCACGCGAGGAAACGCCGTGGACTCACGGCGGCCCGCCGCCAGAGTACGTACCCGTCGATGCGGATGCCGTCGAGGAGTGGTCATGACGACGCAGGAAATGTCGTACCTGGCCACGGCCGAGCGGGTCGCCGCCGGGGCGATGGCCGCGGTGATGGCCGACCTGGACCGTGCCCGGCGCGGCATCGTGGTGGACTCACCGCCGGGCGCGGGTAAGTCGGCCCTGGTGGTCCATGCCGCCGCCGAGCTTGCCGCCGCGGGCGAGCGGGTCATGGTCGTGGCACAGACCAATGGCCAGGTCGACGACCTGACCGACCGGCTAGCCACGGCCGCCGGAGACCTGGTCATCGGCAGGCTGTGCCGGGCAGACTACCTGCCACCGCCGCCGGTGACGCGGCACGCCTCGGTGAAAGTGGCCGCGCAGATCGGCGATCTTGCTGGCTGCCAGGTGCTGATCGGAACCGCAGCGAAGTGGGCGACTGTCACCAGGGGGACATGGCCGTGGGCGGTCATCGACGAGGCCTACCAGATGCGCTCGGATCTGCTGCTGCGGATCGCGAGCAGGTTCGACGGCGCGCTGTTTGTCGGTGACCCCGGCCAGCTCGACCCGTTCTCGACGGTCGAGATTGACCGGTGGACCGGCCTCAACTGGGATCCCATGCAGAGCGCGGTCGCGGTCCTGCTCCGGAACAATCCAGGGTTCCCGGTCCGGCGGCTTCCGGTGTCCTGGCGGCTTCCTGCCTCAGCGGTTCCTGTGGTAGCTGAGGCTTTCTACCCGTTCACCGGATTCCTGCCTGGCACGGCGTGGGATCAGCGCCGGATGGAGTTCGCGACCAGAGCGCTGGGGTTCGGCCCGATTGATCAGGCCGTCGAAACCGCAGCGGCCTCAGGCTGGGCCTTGTACGAGCTGCCCGCCAGGCACACGATGCGCACAGACGGCGAAGCTGCCGCCGCGTGCGCTGCGCTGGCCGAGCGGTTTCTGCAGCGCGGAGCGGTCTCAGTGTCCGAGCGAGCGCCAGATGGGCAGCCGGTGACCGCCGACCGGATTGCGATCGGCACGGCGCACCGCGACCAGGCTCAGGCGATCCGCTCCAGGCTCGGCCCGCTGGCAGCGGCCGGCGTCGTCGTGGACACCGCCAACCGGCTGCAGGGCCGCGAGTTCGACGTGACGATCGTGCTGCATCCGCTGTCCGGGCGACTGGACGCGACCGCGTTCCACCTCGAGGCCGGCCGGCTATGCGTGCTGACCTCCCGCCACCGCCACGCCTGCATAGCCGTCGCCAGGGCCGGCATCCCCGAGCTGCTCGACGCCCACCCATCGACCGAGCCGGTCCACATCAACGTGCCGGTCAAGTTCCCTGACGGCTGGGAAGCCAACCAGGCAGTCATGGCTCACCTGGCGGCCTGGAAGGTGCGTGCCGTGTGAACCGGCTAGCCGACGATCTCGCGCGACCTTCGTTAAGCGGACATTCGTGGCATCGAATAGCTAATAGCTCGGGTTTCTGCTTGCGAAGTCACTGTTGCAGTCAAGAGCACCAATTCGTGCCGCCAAGGACGTACACTCGCGCGCTATGTCAGGACTTCTCCTGGCGAGCGGGCGACGCTTTGAAACTGCGGTCAGCTACTCATTGAATGAGGAATGATAGTGGAGTCTTTTGACCAATTCTTCCGCGTTGCTACAGGCCGGGAGCCCTATGGCTATCAGGTTCGGCTGGCAGGAGAAGGCCTGCCGGCGGTTGTGCAGGTGCCTACCGGGTGCGGCAAGACGGGGATCGTGCTGGCGTGGCTGTGGCAGAGGTTGTGCGGGCCAGACCCGGCCGCCGTGCCCAGGCGGCTGGTGTATGCGCTGCCGCAGCGGAGCCTGGTGGAGCAGGTCGGCGGCCAGGTGCGGCGGTGGCTGGACAACCTCGGGCTAGCCGATCAGGTCGCGCTGCATGTGGTGATGGGCGGGGCGGGGGAGAGCCAGCGGCAGTGGCGGCTGGACATGCACGAGCCCGCGGTCGTCGTAGGGACCGTGGACTCGCTGGTCAGCAAGGCGCTGAACCGCGGCTACGGCATCGGCCGGGCTACCTACCCGATCGACTTCGCGCTGGTCACCAATGGCGCGCACTGGGTCATCGACGAGGTGCAGCTCTGCCCCGAGTCGACGACCACGCTGCGGCAGCTCGCCGCGTTCACGGCGGCTCTTCGCACGGCCGAGCCGTTCGGGCTGACCTGCATGTCGGCGACCGTTCCTGAGTCGCTGCTAGACACGGTGGACAATCCGCCGCCGGCACCAGAGGAGTTCCTGCGGATCGAGCCGTCCGAGCGGACCGGGGAGCTGGCCCGCAGGCTGAACGCGACCCGGATCGTGCGCCGGCTCGCGGCAGAGCCTGGCGACTACGCGGAGATTGCGGCGACCGCGCGAGGAAGCCACCGGCCTGGCACGCGGACTCTTGTCGTGCTGAATACGGTCAAGGCGGCTCAGGCTGTGTACCAGGAACTGCGCGGCGGGTCAGTGCCGTGCACGCTGATGCACTCACGTTTCCGAGGCGTCGAGCGGCAGCAACTGGTCAAGGACGCGATGACGGCCCCGGGAGAGCAAGGCCGCATCGTCGTGGCGACTCAGGTCGTGGAAGCCGGCATCGACCTGAACGCCGCCCTGCTGGTGACCGAGGCGGCGCCCTGGCCGTGCGTCGTGCAGCGTGCCGGGCGCTGCAACCGCACCGGGGAGTTCGACGACGCGCTGATGTACTGGGTCCGGCCTGCCACTCCGCACCCATATCCAGACGCCGACATCGACGCGACGGCTGCCGAACTCCAGGCGCTGCAGGACCAGGCCATGACCGGCGAGGACCTGCTGCGCAGGCAGGTCGCGACGACCGATCCAGCGGTCGCCGTGATCCGTAAGCCCGACCTGGTCGGGCTGTTCGACACCGCGCCCGACCTCAGCGGCGCCGACCTGGACATCGCCCCCTATGTACGGGATGCCGACGACCTGGACGTGCAGCTCGCCTGGGCCACCTGGGAACCGGACGGCGACGTCAGCGACGGCAGCCCGCCGGCGACGGCCAAGGCGCCGCCGATGGAGTGGCGCTGCCGGGTGCCGCTCCGCGACCTGGCCGCGCTGGTGGACCGCAAGATCGCGGTGTGGCGGCTGGACCAGGCACGGGAACGCTGGACCAGGGTGACCAAGGACGAGCGGGCCAGGCCCGGCGAGGTCCTGGTGATGTCAGCGGCCGACGGCTGCTATGACCCGCGCACCGGGTTCGACTTGGCGGCGCGGGGCACCGTACAGGACAGTCCGCCGCTGCGGTCGGCCGTCGAGCTCGCCACTGGCACCGAGGACGCGTTCGGCGCGGACTCTGCGAGCCTGGCGCAGCGTAGCTGGCTTTCGCTCCAGCAGCACAGTGATGACACGCGCGAGCAGGCCAGCGCTCTGCTGACCGTGCTACTACCGGACCTGCCGGAAGGGGTGGCGCATGCGGTCATAAGTGCCGCCTACCTGCACGACACCGGCAAGGTGCACAAGACCTGGCAGGACGCCCTGTGCGCGCTTGCGCCGAGTGAGCAGCGGTCCGAGATCGACCTGAACAGGCCCTGGGCGAAGTCTGCGGTCGATGGCCGACTGCGCTTCGACGGTGGTGTGGCCTTCCGGCACGAGCTGGCGTCGCTGCTGCTCGCCGACGGGCCGTTGGCCGGCCTGCTCGCTGATGTGGCCGACAAGGACCTGGCGCGGTACCTGATCCTGGCTCATCACGGCAAGCTCCGGGTCCAGGCCCGTGAGCCGGGAAAGGCCAGCACGGGCTCGCTGCTCGGCCTGGAACAGGACGCCACCTGGTCGGTAGAGCCCCTGCTCGGCCAGCCAGCCGCCGAGCTGGCGGTCGACCTGAAGCAGTTCGAGTTCGGCGGAGACCGGTCGTGGACGCGGACAGCCCTGGCGCTGCGCGATCGTTACGGGCCGTTTGTCCTTGCCTACCTGGAAACGGTCGTCAGGATCGCGGACTGGCGCGCGAGTGCCGGAACGGAGCCAGCCCGATGAACGAGACCCTGGCGCGCCACCGGCACGTGCTGACCGGATTGCGACCTGAGCCGCTGGGTTCCTACCTGGCCGGGCTGGGCCTGATCCGGCTGCTCGGTGAGCAGGCCGACTCGGCGGCCACCTCGGCCTGGACCCCGGCGGGCCTGGTGATCGAGACATCAGTCGCCGACCTACCGCAGTGGCTGACCAGCGAATACGTGCCCACTCCAGTGCTCAGCCCGTGGAATGGCGGCAGCGGGTTCGGCGAGAAGGACAAGGAGCCGAAACGGCGGATCACCGAACTGCTATCCCATCCGTCGCCGCGTCTTCAGCCGATGCGAGATGCCATCGCCGTGGCCGAGCGCGTTTCGGCCGATCGGCGGCGGCACGGCTGGGACAAGGGCCGAGTCGTGCAGGAGTTCCGCAATCGCTGCCCGGAGAGGCTGCTGCCCTGGATCGACGCGACCGTGGTGCTCGCCGGAGACAAGCCGGAGTTCCCGCCGCTGCTGGGGACGGGCGGCAACGACGGGCGGCTCGACTTCTCGACGAATTTCCACGAGTGCCTGATCGGGCTGCTCGACGTGACCGCGAACGGCCAGGCGCGGTCGCTCGCCTGCGCGCGGGATCTGCTGGACAGCGCGCAATCGCAGCGACTGTCCGACACAGCAGTCGGGCAGTTCGACCCGGCGCTGGCCGGCGGCCAGGGCTCGTCGCCGTTCGGCGCTGCCAGCTCGCTGGTCAATCCGTGGGAATACGTGCTGCTTGTGGAGGGCGCGCTGCTGTTCGCCTCTGGGACCGCTCGTCGCCATCAGCACGATGCTGGCCGGGCAGCGCGGCCGTTCACGGTGACGTTCTCACCCGACGGCACGGTCAGCGGCGCGGTCGCCGAGCAGTCACGCGGCGAGGTCTGGGTGCCGCTGTGGTCCTGTGCCTGCACGCTGTCCGAGATCCGGCAGCTCTTCGGCGAGGCCCGCGCATCATGGCGCGGGCGGCCCGCCCAGCGGGCCGTCGAATTCTACGCCGCGACCCGCACGCTCGGAGTCGCGAGTGGCATCGGCGAGTTCGTCCGGTACGGGCTGCAGCAGCGGAACGGGCTCGCGTTCGTTGCCGTGCCGCTCGACCACGTTCAGGTGCACAGCGACCCTGCGGTTGTTCTCGCCGCCCAGATCGAAGACTGGGTCTCGTGGGTCAGGAGCCCGGATGCCTCGTCGGCGATCGGCTGTGCCCTCCGGAAGTTCGAGCAGGCGCACCTGGATTACGTTCGGGACGGCGGTCCCCTTCGGCTGCGTGACATGCTGGCCGCCTTGACCGCGCTCGAAATGGCGGTAGGCAGGAGCGGGCGGGCAAGGGACAAGACCCCGGTCTGGACGCCACGCCGGGCCGGGCCGTTCCTCGTCGAGTTCCTCAAGATGGAGCAGCAGCCAGCCGAGCTGCGGCTAGCGGTCGGCCTCGCCTCTTGCGCCAGCAGATCTGGCAGCACTCCAGTCAGGACCATGCGGCAGCTCTTGCTGCCCGTGGACCCGGGTGAGGCACCCTACGCCCGTGCCCGGTGGCGTGATTCGCCCGTCGTGCCGGGGTTCGGGCTGCGCCCGCTCCAGGACGTTCTGGCCGATGTTCTCGCATGGCGCAGCCGTACCGCTTCTGACGAGCATTCCAGCACAACGCCGGAGCGGGGCGCCCCGGACCGTTTTCAAGGTGTTCCGACCTTCCGCAGCGGAATCCGAGTGCCCGCCGGTGACCTGCACGCCTATGCTTTCGGGGAGCTCGACGAGGCGGCCCTCGACCAATGGCTGCGCGCCTGCCTCGCCCTGTCCTGGCGGGGAGTGCCGTGCCGCTGGCCGGCGGTGAGCGCGGCCTGGCTGCTGCCGACGCTGGGCTTGCTGCATCCGCTGGCCGAGGGTCTTGGCGACGACGGCGAACCGGACAGCCCGAAGCTGGCGATGGGACCGGACTGGGCGGTGCGCCTGGCTGCGGGCCAGGTGACGTCCGTCCATGTGGACGCGGTCCGGCGGCTGCGGCAGGCCGGCTGGGACGCGGTCCCACCGCCGAGAGTCGCCGGTGTAGACGGGGCCTGCTTGGCGGCCGCGCTGGTGCCGCGCTGCCGCGGCGCGTTCCGCTTGATGCAGGCACACTTCGCGGTCCGAATCCGGGCCGAGCTTGACGAAGACGGCGCAGCCGAGGTGGCGGGCGTCGCCGACGAAGAATCCAACCCCCTCGAATTGGCACAGGAGCTGTCATGACGACACAACGCACGGTCCTTGAAGTCGACCTGAAGCCCATGGCCGGCCGACGATTCCAACCGACCGGGTTTCCTGATCTCGGCGCCGCAGAGTTCGACTCGGCCGACGGAAGCAAGGCCCTGCTGGTCGAGTCCGCCCAGTCGATGGCGAACCGGCTGGAGGCAACCACCTGGGACGAGTCCCGCGCCGACCAGGCAGAAGAACTGGCCATGCTGCCCTACGTCAGGATCGTCAGCGCCGAAGACAAGGCATTCCTCTCCTCCAGCCGGCTGGAGGCGCACCGGCTCGCATCGGCCTACATCATGGAGGGTCAGGTCAGCGGGACGGACGGCGAGAAATGGCTTGAGCAGCAACTTGGCCTCACGGCCGGCCGCCCGCTCGACTACCGGGGCGTCGCCCGAGCCTGCTTCAAGCTGGACCCTGTCTCGCTGGTTCACGGGGTGTTCTTCGCCCGCAAGAACTGGCCGTGGCAGCCGAAGATCGCCCGTGCCGTCACCAGCTTCATCGAGGCCTACCAGGTGGTGCCAGCGGTCAGTGGCGGAGTCAAGCGCGACGTTGTCATCAACGAGGCCAAGGAAGGGCTCACCGCGAAGGGCTACGGAACGGTGCCGCATCACCGGATCGAGTACACGGCGGAGACGATCACGGCGTATTTCACCGTCGATCACAGCCAGTTCCGGTCGTACGGCCTATCCGAGCCGGCTACGGCCCTGCTTGAGGCGCTCGCCGACTTCGAGATCGGGACGTTGCTTGATGGCGGGCTGCGGCTGCGCACCGCGTGCGACCTGAACGTGGTAGAAGTGCGCGGTCGCCGGCCAGACAGGGAAGAGGCTGCACGGCAGGTCGCCAAGCTGGCGACGGAGTGCGCCGACGAACTAGGCCCGGTTACCGAGGTTGCCTGGAAGCGGAAGTAGCCATGGCGACGACAATCGCGATCCGGTTCCCGCTCGGGCGATATCACGCCACGCCCTGGGATCGCAGCGTCAACGAAGGGGCGGCGGAGTGGCCGCCGTCCCCGTGGCGGCTGCTCCGGGCGCTGGTGGCGACCTGGTACACGCGCTGGCCAGACCTGGCGGCCCCGGTGCTTGACGGGCTGCTTGACGCGCTCGGTGAGCCGCCGAGCTACCTGACCCCGTCGGCCTGGCCGGCGCACACCCGCCACTACCTGCCAGGCCTCGGCCATCGGAAAGGTGACGCCGGCGGGACCGACCTCACTTTCGACCCGTTCTTGTCGCTGCGGCGGGACGCGAGCCTGCTCGTCCGCTGGGGCACGGATCTTGGCGGTGAGCAGCGGGCAGCTCTGGCGAAGCTGGCCGAGCTGCTGCCATACCTGGGCCGGGCTGACTCAGTCTGCGAGGCACGGCTGCTTGACGACAGCCCTGATCCAGACCAGACCTGGTGGCAGCCAGATGCCGTGGGGCAGCAGACCGTCCGCCTGCTGTCGCCGGTGCAGCCAGTCAGTCGGCTGGCGCTGGAGACGTCCACGGTGCAGGTGCGCAAGATGCACCGCACGCTGCCGCCCGATACTACGTGGATCAGCTATGGCGTGACCCATCAGGCCGCCGCGAAACGGGAGCCGGATGAGCTCAGGGAGGTGCAGGCGATCCGGTTCGCGGTCGTCTCACGGGCGCCGGTCAAGTCCTCCCATGGGATCTTGCTCGCTGACGCGGTGCACCAGCAGGGAGCGCGGTTCCTCGCGGAGAGCGGCGGAGCGGACCTGCTCGGCGGCGGCGGGGCGGCGACGGATCATCAGCATGCGCATTGGCTGCCGATCGCTGAGGGCACCGGTGCGGACGCATTCGTTAGAGCCATTGTTGTTTACGTCCCTAGCGGATTGCGGGCCGCCGACGTCGCGTCCCTCGTGCGGATCCGCGGGGCCGGCGGCCGCCGGGGATCGGCGAACGGCGACGGCTACGAGTACCGCGGCTTGCCGGCCGTGAAGCTGTTGCTGCAGGCCGTGGGGCCAGCGTCGCAGGTGGCGCCTGAGCTGTGCGAGCCCGCGCGGCGGTGGCGCAGCCGTACGCCTTATCTTCCGGTGCGGCATCGCAGGCGGGAGTCGGTGCCTGACTATCTAAGCGGTGACGTGTCTACCGAACTGCGGTATCGCGGCTTGCCGGCCACGGCGGTCAGTCAGCTGGATCCCGACGGCAGGCTGCCGGATCGGTGGGCGCTCAGCTTCCGGCGTTACCGCATGAACGAGCGCCTTGCCCAGTCGCGGCCCGGTCTGGGGTTGCGGCTGGAGTTCGCCGAGCCGGTTGCCGGGCCGATGCTGCTCGGGCAGCTCAGCCATTTCGGATACGGAATCTTCGAGCCGGAGTGATCATGGCCGTGACCGAGCTGCCGGAGCTGGTGCCGGCCCGGATGCTGAACGAGTACGCGTACTGTCCCCGGCTGTTCTTCCTTGAGTGGGTGGACTCGCTGTGGGCGTCGAACGCTGACGTGGCCGAGGGGGATCGGCGGCATCGGCGGGTTGATGCCGGTGGGGGAGCGGCGCCGCTGCCGGATGAGGGCGAGCTGAAGAAGGCGCGGTCGGTCGAGCTGTCCAGCGAACAGCTGGGCATCGTGGCGAAGCTGGATCTGGTCGAGGCAGCAGACGGCGGTGTCGTTCCCGTCGATGTCAAGAAAGGGCATCCGGCCGCCGATGGCCTGCCGTGGGAAGCGGACGCTATTCAGGTGTGCGCGCAAGTGTTGCTGCTGCGCGAGCACGGGTACACCTGTCACGGCGGCGAGATCTGGTACGCCGAAACCCGGCAGCGGGTCGCGGTCGAGCCGGTGCCCGAGCTAGTGTCGCGGACGCTTGATGTCGTGACCGAGGCGCGCGCGGCCGCCGCCAGGCTGGCACCGCCGCCGCCGCTGGAATCGAGCCCGAAGTGCCCGCGTTGCTCGCTGGTCGGGATCTGCCTGCCGGACGAGACGAACCTGCTCTCCCGGCGCAATGAAGGCAGGCCGCGCCGGCTGATCGCCGCCGATCCCGACGCGGCGCCGCTGTATGTCACCGAGCAGGGATCGTTCGTGGGCGTTGGCGGCGGTCGGCTGACGGTGACCAAGCACCGGGAGCCGCTGGCCAGCGTCCGCCTGATCGACGTCCTGCATGTCTGCGCCTTCGGCAACGTTCAGGTCAGCGCGCAGGCGATGCGCAGCCTGTTCGAGCGGGACGTCGAGGTCTTTCATTTCTCCTATGGAGGCTGGCTGCTCGGCATGACCACGGGGCTTCCGAGCAAGAACGTGATGCTCCGGATCCGGCAGACCACGGCCGCTGCACGCGGCCAGCTTGACGCGCCGCGTCAGATGATCGCCGGGAAGATCAGGAACTGCCGGGTTCTGCTGCGCCGCAACGGCGGTGAGCCGGTGGCCCGGACCGTCGCGCAGCTTGCCGAGCTGGCACGGCGGTCCGAGGAAGCCGCCGGGGCGCCTGAGCTGCTCGGCATCGAGGGGGCGGCCGCGCGGTTGTACTTTGACGCGTTCCCGCAGCTGGTAAGCCGGGCCGACGAGCTGCCTGGACCTGGGTTCACCGGCCTGCGTAACCGGCGTCCGCCTGCCGACGTGGTCAACTGCCTGCTCTCGTTCTGCTATGGACTGCTGACCAAGGAGATTCTGGCGGCCTGCCTGGCGGTGGGCTTCGACCCCTATGTGGGGCTGTTTCACCGGCCTCGTTTTGGTCGGCCCGCGCTCGTGCTTGACCTGGCCGAGGAATTCCGGCCGCTGCTGGCCGACTCGACAGTGCTGACGCTGATCAACAACCGCGAGGTCAGTAGCTCCGATTTCCTGGTGCGTGCCGGCGGCGTCACTCTCACCGCTGGCGGGCGCAAGGCTGTGATCCGTTCCTGGGAACGGCGGATGACCACTCAGATCCGCCACCCGATGTTCGGATACAGCGTCAGCTACCGGCGAGCTGTCGAGCTGCAGGCTCGGATCCTCGCCGCGCATCTGATTGGCGAACTGCCGCAGTACGAGCCCCTCGTCACCCGGTAGGCAGTCATGGCTCGCCGCCGTTATCTGGTCGCATACGACATCCGCGAGGATCGTCGGCTGCGGAGCGTCGCGACCTGCGTGGAAGGCTACGGCGAGCGGATCCAGTACTCGGTATTTATCTGCGACCTCTCCGAGCAGGAGGCCGTGCTGCTGCGCGGCGATATCGAGGTGAGGATCAAGCATTCCGAGGACAGCGTGATGATCATCGACCTAGGTCAGGCTGGTGACTCTAGCCGGTTCCTCTTCATCGGCCATCATGAGAGACTGCCAGCATCTAGCGCGGTCATCGTCTGAGCGTGCGAGAGCCTCGGTGGTGACTGATATGCCGGGCAGCGCTCGCGCCCAGGTCACAGCCCGTCTACGCACCTTGACAAGTCCACAGCGAAAGGCATTGTCGCTCCTCTCACAGCATCGCTCGCTCGCAGCTGCATTTTCGCAGCTCAACCGGCTCGTTTTTCGCGAGCCGTCGTCCCGCCGCTGGTCGGCGGGCTCCATTGCGGCGACACGGTGACCGTCGTGCCCGTGG